>JAJFIJ010000279.1 GCA_021775105.1 Rhodospirillales bacterium
AGGTCGAGGCGAAACGTATAGCAAATCCTAGACGAATAAAACCGTTCAGATGGCCTTCAGACAGCAGATTTTACGAGATCAATGCACGCAAAAAAGACGGTCGGGTTTTGAGGCCCGACCGCTAGTTTCGGCGCCAGGCGCCGGTAAGGGGACCAGAGAGGGGATCTCTGGTTAGATATAGACGAGGAGGTCTATGCTCTTAACATAGGCCCTAATTGTGGCGACTTTATGGACGACTTAAGGTGATTGTGTGGCAGATCAGTCGAATTTGCGGATATCGTCGATGATGATGCCGTCATTGGGCAGGCTGCCAGCTTCGGCAAAACCGACTTCGCCCCGCAGTTTGCAGACGGCCTGAATGGTTTCGACGATTTCACTGGCAAGCGCCGTCTGGCTGCCGACGATGGCTTCCGGGTCTGCAACTTCGCAGCTTAGCGTCATCACATCGGCACCGTCGCGCTGGTCGATCACCAGACGCGCTTTGATAATTTCACCGTGGCGTTTGACGACCTCGGCGATTTGCGCCGGATGGACGAACATGCCCTTGACCTTGGCCGTCTGGTCGGCGCGGCCCATCCAGCCCCTGAGCCGGATATTGGTCCGCCCGCACGGACTGGTGCCCGGCATGATCGCCGACAAATCGCCGGTGCCAAAACGGATCAGCGGATATTCGGGGGCAAACAGGGTCGCCACCACTTCGCCAACTTCGCCTGTCGCCACCGGGTCGTCGGTTCCGGGACGGACGATTTCAATCATCAGTCCTTCATCAACGATCAGACCCTCGCGGGCTTGGGATTCATAAGCCACATTGCCGAGATCGGCGGTCGCGTAAATCTGCTGGCAGTTGACACCGTGATCCTCGATTTCCTTGCGAAGTGCCGGAAACAGCGCCTCGCCGCCAACGATGGATTTTTTCAGTGACGAGATGTCTTCGCCCATCTCTGCCGCCTTGGTCAGCAGGATTTTCAGAAACGACGGTGTGCCGCCGTAGCACGTCGGGCGGATATCGGCGATCGCGCGCACCTGAAGTTCTGAATTGCCAACACCGGCGGGGACCACAGCGCAGCCGATTTTGGCGGCACCGGTTTCCATCATCACACCGGCCGGGGTCAGGTGATAGGCGAAGGTATTGTGCAGAACATCGCCCTGACGAAACCCCGCAGCATAGAGCGCGCGCGCCGTGCGCCACCAGTCTTCGCCATACCCTTCCGGGTCGTAAATCGGGCCGGGCGACTGATAGATGCGTTTGAGTTTGCCGGGTTCTGCCGCCGTCAGCCCCCCAAGCGGATAGGCCTTTTTCTGAATTTCGATCAGGTCGCCCTTGCGGGTGACAGGAAGACGGGCAAGCGCTTCACGACTGTTTATGTCGGCCGGGTCGACGTCTTTCAGAAGGTCGGAAAAATAGGGTGAATTTGACTTGGCGTTGGCAAGCTGGACTGAAAGTGCGGCAAAGTGCGCAGCTTCACGTTCATCAGGTGATCGGGTTTCCAGGGCGTCAAAATTGTCGGCGTCTGGTGCCATAAAAAAAAGCTCCGGGTTGGAGGGGATCAGAGCCAGCGTTTGCGGCGGCGATAATGTTTGACGTCACGGAAACTTTTGCGGCCACCTGAGGCGAGGCCAAGATAGAACTCCTTGACGTCTTCGTTTTCACGAAGCGCGGCGGCGTCCCCATCCATCACAACACGGCCATTCTCCAGAATGTAGCCGTATTCGGCATAGCGGAGCGCGGCCATGGTATTCTGTTCCGCCAAAAGAAAACTGACGCGTTCCTTTTTGTTGAGATCGCTGACGATCTCGAAAATCTCTTCGACCAGCTGCGGGGCCAGTCCCATTGACGGCTCATCAAGCAGGATCATGTGCGGGTTGGCCATCAGCGCGCGGCCAATGGCCGTCATCTGCTGTTCGCCACCGGATGTGTACCCTGCCTGCGATGTGCGCCGTTCTTTCAGGCGCGGGAAATAATGATAAACTTTTTCAAGCGAGTCGGCGATTGCCTTGCGACCGTCGCGGCGCGTATAGGCTCCGGTCAGCAGGTTTTCCTCGACGGTCAGATGTTCGAAACAATGGCGGCCTTCCATCACCTGGATGACGCCGCGTTTGACCAGTTCATTGGGGCTCATGGAATCGACGCGTTCGCCGGAAACCTCGATCGAACCTTTGGTCACTTCTCCACGTTCGGCATGGAGCAGATTGGAGATTGCTTTCAGTGTCGTTGTCTTGCCTGCGCCGTTGGCGCCGAGGAGGGCAACAATGCCCCCCTCGGGAACCTCCAACGATACCCCCTTCAACACCAGGATGACGTGATCGTAGATCACCTCAATGTTGTTGACGTTGAGGAGGGGGCGCGCCGTTTCGCTTGCCCCCGCTTCTTTAAGAGCGGTTTCGGAAGTCATGGAATTATCCGCAGCTCCTTGGGGTAATACCATTTTCCTTGGCATACATGGCGGCATCGGCTTCGACCATTGGCCGGACGATGTCACGCATGGGCTTCAGCCATTCCTTGGTCAGGCTCCATTTGCTGCCGTCCCATTTCTGGAAACCGACGGCACCCATGGTTTCATGATCAGCACAGCTGACTTTGACCGGCTGGGTGAACCCTTCCATACCGAGTTTTTTCAACTGGGCTGCGGTCACATCAAGGTTTTCCAGGCCCCAGCGCATTTCTTTGCCGGACATGGATTTGTTGCCAAATTTAGCCTGTGCGGTGCGAACGGCTTCAACACCGAACATGGCGTTGACCAGACCACGGTTGTAGAGAACTTCACCAACCTTGTTTTCCTTGGCGGCGGCTTCATCGCCATTGTAAACGTATTTGATGATATCCTTGTGGACCTGATAGCCAGCGCCCGCATCGTGGAACGTGGCTGACGTGTATCCCGCAGAGGCTCCGGCCGTTGGCAGAACATCGGCGTCCGAACCGGACCACCAGTTGCCAACCATGCGATCCATATTGAACCGGATGCCAACCGCTTCCTTGATCGCCACCTGGTTCATCACACCCCAGCCGGACATGAATATCCAATCGGGTTTCAGGCGACGGATCTGGAGCCATGTGGCTTTCTGTTCCTGACCCGGATGATCAACCGGCATCAATGTCAGTTTGAAACCATAACGTTTGGAAAGTGCTTCCAGCGTCGGGTTGGCTTCCTTGCCGTAGGCCGAATTGTGGAACAAATGAACAAGTTTTTTGCCTTGCAGTTTGTCGTAGCCACCTTCCTGACGGGACATGTATTTGACAAATGATGAGGCCTGGCTCCAGTACGTCGCCGGGAAGTTGAAGATCCATTCAAACACCCGACCGTCAGCCGCAGATGTACGGCCATATCCCATGGACAGGATCGGAACTTCATCAACCGATGCTTTGGGGATCAGCTGGTAGGTGATGCCGGTGGAATACGGGTTGAAAAGTGACGCCCCGGTCTCACCTTTGTTTTTGAGTTTTTCGTAACACTCAACACCAACATTGGTTTTGTATTGAGTTTCACATTCTTCAAACGTCAGGGTGACGCCGTTGACGCCGCCATCACGTTTGTTGATCATGGTGTAGTAGTCGCGAAAGCCGTTGGCGAGCGGAATGCCGCTCGGTGCATAGGCACCGGTCCGGTAAACCAGCATCGGAAAAAACTGCTCGGCGGCGACTGCCTGCTTGGCTTCCATTGCTCCACTGACGCCTGCGGCGATGCCGGCGACAGTCAGAACCAGATTACGGATATTCATGTTAACTTCTCCCTTTGGTTGCTCCCTGATGGTCAATTGATCCAATATACATTTTTCTGGATCATTAACCTTAGCACGCCGACCAAAACTGGCAAACGTACATCCTTGTTGGCCCAGCCCTCTAGTAAGGGAACGGCCATTGTCTCAATTTCTCCTTGGCAATCTGCCACAGCCGCGCCAACCCGTGCGGCTCGGCAATCAAGAAGAAGACGATTAGAACGCCGAAAATGATTTCCTCAATATGCTTTGATAAATCGGTGGCGATCGGCAGACCGATCATCGGCGGTACATTGGTCAGGAAAATGGGCAGCAGGGTAATAAACGCTGCGCCCATAATCGATCCCATGATCGACCCGAGACCGCCAATGATGATCATAAACATGATCCGGAACGACAGATTGATGTCAAAGGCTTCGGTTTCGGCACTGCCGAGCCAGCTGAAAATATACAAGGCCCCGGCGACACCGCAATAAAAAGAACTGATGGCGAAGGCGAGGAGTTTGGTTTTCAGTGGCTCGATGCCGATGATTTCTGCGGCAATATCCATATCACGAATTGCCATCCACGACCGCCCGATACGCCCGCGTACCAGATTTTTTGCGGCCAGGCCAAAAACGCAGAGAAACGTCAACACCAAATAATAACGTGCTGTTACCGTCGCTTCCGGACCGGTGACCAATATTCCGAACAACTCGCGTGGTGGCGCACTAATGGTACCGGATGGATTGTTATTATAAAACCAACCGACTTTATTGAACAGCCAGAGAATAAAAAACTGTGCCGCCAGGGTCGCAACGGCCAGGTAGAAGCCTTTGATCCGCAAGCTCGGGATGCCAAACACAATGCCCACTCCGGCAGAAAATAGTCCGGAAACCAGAAATGCGATCAGGATGTTCAAATCCGGAAAGGCTGTGGAGAGCTTATAAGTGCCGTAGGCGCCAATCGCCATAAAGGCACCGGTTCCGAGGCTGACCTGTCCGGCATATCCGGTCAGAATGTTCAGTCCAATGGCGGCAAGCGCGTAAATACAGAGCGGGATCAGAATGGCCTGCATCCAGTATTCATCGGCAATCACAGGAACCACGACAAACGCAATCAGCAAGACCAAACCAATGAACCAGCGGTCCTGAATAATCGGGAACACGCCCTGATCAGCTTCATAATTGGTTTTGAATTGCCCGGCTTCACGATAAAACATTTTGCTTGAATCCTAGCCTAAACTCTTTCGATGATTTTTTCGCCAAACAGGCCTTGCGGACGGAACATCAGGAAGGCCAGCGCCAGCATATAGGCGAACCAGCCTTCGATGGCCCCGCCGATCGCCGGACCCCAGTAAATCTCGGCCACTTTTTCGCCGACCCCGATGATCAAACCGCCAATAATAGCGCCGGGGATAGACGTGAAACCGCCAAGAATAAGCACCGGAAGGGCTTTCAGGGCGATCAGCACCAACGAGAACTGAACGCCGGATTTCGCCCCCCACATAATGCCGGCAACCAGAGCAACGATACCGGCGACCGACCAAACGATAATCCAGATGGTTTTAAGTGGAATGCCTACCGACAACGCGGCCTGATGGTCATCAGCAACGGCGCGAAGCGCCCGTCCCGTTGCCGTATACTGGAAAAACAGCGCCAGCGTTGCGACCATAACCCCGGCAATAACAGCGGCCGAAATATCAAACGTACTGAGCAACATCGGGCCCAGTTCAAATGTTTCATCAGGAATGCCGATATCAAGCGCCTTGACGTCAGACCCCCAGGCAATTTGTCCCGAACCTTCAAGAATGAAGTTAAGGCCAATAGTCGCCATAAACAGAATTATACCTTCCTGATTGACCAGATGACGAAGCATCAGGCGTTCAATTGCCCAGGCCAGTACAATCATCACACCGATGGTCATCAGAATGGCGAGAACAACGGGCACACCCTGTTCCATGAACCCGACCAGCGCCAGGGCGGCAAACAGGACCATCGCCCCCTGAGCAAAGTTGAACACCCCGGAGGCCTTGAAAATCAGCACAAACCCGAGGGCGACCAGCGAATACATCACGCCGGTCAGCAACCCGCCGATGACGACTTCCATCAGGAAGGCCGGACTGTCGGCCATGTCGAGGAAGGGAAGAATAAATACTGCTTCTAGAAATTCCATATCCATCAACCCCTAATCGTGCGTAACGCCAAGATAGGCATCAATGACATCCTGATTGGCACGGACGATGTCGGGAACGCCATCAGCCAGCATTTTTCCGTAATCAAGGACAACAACGCGGTCCGAAATATCCATGACCACACTCATGTCGTGTTCGATCAGGACAATGGTTGTGCCGAACTGATCGTTCACATCAAGGATGTAGCGGCACATGTCTTCTTTTTCTTCGTGGTTCATGCCAGCCATCGGCTCATCAAGCAACAACAGGTCAGGCTCTGCCGCCAGTGCACGGCCCAATTCAACGCGTTTTTGCAACCCATACGGCAGGCGTCCGACCGGCGTCTTGCGAATGGCTTCAATTTCAAGAAAATCGATGACTTTCTCGACGACCTGACGGTGCTCCATCTCTTCGCGCTGTGCGGGCCCGAAATACAGCGCTTGCATGAGGAAGTTCTGCTTCATTTTCAGATTGCGCCCGGTCATGATGTTGTCGAGCGTCGACATGCCCTTGAACAGCGCGATATTCTGGAAAGTCCGGGCAATACCATGAGCGGCGGCTTCGTGGGGTTGCATCTGTTTGCGGGTTGCGCCCTTGAAGGTGATCTGGCCTTCCTGGGGATGATAAAAGCCGTTGATGCAGTTCAGCATCGAACTTTTGCCGGCACCGTTGGGGCCGATAATTGCGCGAATTTCACCTTTGCGCACATCGAAGCTGATGTTGTTCAGGGCCTTGACGCCACCGAACGACAGGCTGATGCCTTCAACATTCAGTAACACGTCGCCGATATTTCTGTGATCTGCCATTTAAGGGTGTCTTTCGCCTTATTCTGCCGCAGCCGCTGAAGCGGGCGAATTTGTCAGGGTATCGCAAATGACGACATCGGCCTTGACCGTATCTGTGCGACCATCCTCAAAGGTCACGACCGCTTCAACCAGCATATGGGTTTTGTCGGAATACAGCGCCTCAATCAGCTCGCCGTATTTTTCGGCGACGATATTGCGCCGGACCTTGCGGGTACGGGTCAGCTCGCCATCATCTGCATCCAGTTCCTTGTGCAGGATCAGAAAGCGGCTGATCTGTGATGACGAGAGATTGGGGTCTTCGGCAAGGTCACGATTGACCTGCTCGACGCATTCCTGGATCAAATCGTAAACCGGCGGCTGACCAGCAAGATCGGTGTAGCCCGAATAGGCAAGGTTCTTGCGTTCCGCCCAGTTGCCGACGGATTCCAGATCGATATTGATAAACGCGGTGACCTGATCGCGCCCGTGCCCGAAGGTTACGGCTTCCTTGATATGCGGGAAGAACTTCAGTTTGTTCTCAACGAAGTTGGGCGCAAACATCGCACCGTTATTGAGTTTGCCGACATCCTTGGAACGGTCAATGATCCGGAGATCACCATTATCGTCGAAATACCCGGCATCACCGGTATGCACCCAGTTGTCATCGGTTTTGGTTTCGCGGGTGGCTTGTTCATTCTTGTAATAGGATTGGAAGACGCCGGGACCGGTGAACATGACTTCGCCGTCGTCTTCAATGCGCACATCGACACCGATGGCCGGTTTGCCTGACGTATCGGGATCAACCTCGCCATCGCGCTGGATAGTGATGAAGACGGACGCTTCGGTCGAGGCATAAATCTGTTTCAGGTTGATGCCAAGCGAGCGGTAAAAAATAAAAATATCCGGGCCGATGGCAACGCCGCCGGTATAGGCGAGGCGGATTTTTGACAAACCGAAGACGTTCTTGAGGGGGGCATAAATCAGCAGATTACCAAGCGCGTAGAGCAGCCTGCTGCCGAGCGGTACGGGTTTGCCGTCAAGAATATCCAGACCGACGCGCTTCGCCACATCCATGAAATAGCGAAACATCCATTGCTTGATCCCGGCCGCGTCCTCGATGCGGATCATCGCTGTGGTCAGGACGTTCTCGAAAATTCGTGGCGGCGCGAAGAAATAGCTCGGGCCGATTTCACGGAGATCCTCGAGAACGGTATCGCTGCTTTCCGGGCAACTGACGCAGTAGCCGGATACATAGGATTGGGCGATTGAGAAAATGTTGTCGCCGATCCAGGCCATCGGCAGATACGCCAGCATTTCGTCGTGATCGTTCAGGCCTTCAAGGTCGATGTTGTTTTGTGCCGTCAGGATCATGTTGGAGAAACTGAGAATCACACCTTTCGGGCGGCCCGTGGTTCCCGATGTATAGAGCATGGTGCAGGTGTCCGCCCCGGTGCTTTGGTTGACCGATGCTTCATAAAAATCCGGATTGTCCTGATCGTATTTCCGGCCCATTTCCTGAACATCGGCATAGGAGTTCAGAAAATCCTGATCGTAATGAAGCATGCCGCGGGTATCATTGTAGATGACCTGTTTGAGAGCTGGCAGGCGGTCCTTGATCTCAAGCAGCTTGTCGACCTGTTCCTGATTTTCAACAACCGCGAACTTGGCTTCGGCGTGTTCATAAATGTAATGCATTTCGTCGGCGACGCTGTCCTGATAGACCGGCACCGGAATGCCGCCAATCGCCTGCACTGCCGTCATAGACCAATACAGATGCGGGCGGTTGTCGCCGCAGACACAAACCGTATCGCCACGTTCGACGCCAAGTGTTTTCAGGCCCAGCGCAAGTGTGCGGATTTCCTGCGCCACGTCTGCCCAGGTCCAGGTCTGCCAGATCCCGAGATCTTTTTCCCGGCTTGCCGGACGGGTGCCCCGTACACGGGCATTTTCGATTAACAGTTTGGGGAAGGTGTCGAGACCCTCCCTCGATGCTGCGCCACCAGCCATCAGATATCTCTCCCTTTCGAAGCCCTGTCTTGATGGCTCCATTTTTTTCGCCGGACTTTGCCGGTCATTCTGTCCTGTTTATTATGTCGTGTCGGGGCTGGTTTCCCCAGCCTCCTATTACGACGGACTAGAAGGTTCGTAGTCAAGAACTCTCGGAGGGTCAAGCGGAAGTTTACGTAAACGTCAACTTGGAGGGATTGTTCTTGTTCAGGATCAAGTCGACGGGGTAGTTGTCGTGAATTTGAGGAAATTGAACGACTGATTGAACGGAACACAGAAATTCATGACGCTCTTGCATGGGTGCGGGGCAACCTAACAGTGACTGTCGTTCCCTTTCCGACCTCGCTTTCGATTGTTAGTCGTCCACCATGCAGATCGACCAGAGAATTGCAGATCGACAAACCAAGGCCAACACCGTCCTGCGCTATGGTAGGATCGATTCCGTGGCGGGTGAACGGATCGGTGATCGTCGGCAGTTTATCTTCCGGGATTCCGATCCCCGTATCGCGGACTTCAATAATATGCTGGGTATCATTTGTTTTCGCCGACAGCAAAACCTTTCCGTCCTCCGGGGTGAATTTGATCGCATTGGTCATCAGGTTGATCAATAGCTGTAAGAGTGCGCGACGGTCTGCAGGGCAGGTCGGAAGATTTTTCGGTACCGAGATGTCCAGATTAATGCCCCCTTCATCCGCCCTGTGGCCGACGAATGTACAGCATTCATAAATCACTTCACCAATACTGACTTCCTGGATGGTAAGGACGTATTTTCCGGCGGCAATTCTCTCGATGTCGAGGATATCGTTGACCATCTCCAAAAGATGAGCGCCGCTTCTCATGATCAGCCGTCCATAATTCGTATAACGTTGATTTTCAATTGGACCCAGATACTGATTGGCAATCATTTCAGCGAACCCCATTATGGCATTCAGCGGTGTGCGTAGCTCATGGCTCATGGAGGCCATAAAATCGGATTTTGCCTGAGTTGCCCTGACGAGTTCGTCCATTGCCGACTGAAGGTGCTGTTCCTGCTGCCTGCGCTCCGTGATATCGTAATGCCAGATCATGGTGCAGTCCCGGTCTTCAAACTGTATCGAGCGCGAATTCAGCATGGCCCACCATTCGGTTCCGTCCATACGCCGCCGACGGGCCTCGACATCCACCAGGTCTCCCCCCTTCATGATGGTTTCAACAACTTTTAGATCCTCGGGATCAACCCAACTATCCAGTATGTTCGCGTCAATTAATTCGTTGGTGGAAGACGCGCCAAACATCTGAGCCAGCGCCGGATTGACTAATAGTCGATTCCCCGTGAGAGGAATGCCTGCCTCGTCATTGGTGACAACGGCAATTCCAACCGGGCTGTTTCCAAGAATTTCACGCAGTTTCCCTTCGGTTTGCTGAAGTTCTGTCGTCCGTTCAGCAACACGCTGTTCGAGTGTGTCATAAGCGTTTTGCAAAGTCTGTTCAGCTTGCTTGCGTTCCGAAATATCCTGAAGAATGGCCTCAATATATCCGCGTCCGCCGTCTTCGCTCTGACCTTTCCAGACCGACATGTGAACCCATGCGCTGTCACCATTTTTACAACGCATCTGGACTTCCATTTGCGTTTTCCCGTCCTGGCGCAGACTGTCCAGCATGGCTCGCCGCTCTTCCTTGTCGACCCATATCTGTGTGCCGATGTCGGTGACATGGGATTTCATGTCTTCAGGTGAGGCGTATCCAAGCATTCCGGCATAAGCCGCGTTCAGCTTTACGAACTGTCCGTCTGGCGTGGTCCGGACAATGCCTTGCGCGGCATTTTCGAAAATGCTCCGATACTCGGCTTCTGATCTCTGACGTTCTTCCATTTCTGTTCGAAGCGCGGCGGTGCGCTTCCTGACCCTCAGTTCAAGTTCGGCATTGACATCCGCCAGTACCGCCCGAGCGTTATGGATCTCCGAATAGATTTCATGAGAGCGTTCAACCAGCCGATAGAGTGTCAGGGACATGGCCGCCAGTTCATCGTCTTCGGTAATAGCAGGCGGGTTGTTATTCGTGAAATCGGAATCAACACTAACCGTCGACAACCACTGTTCCAGGGCCCTGATGCGCCTCAAAATCAACCGGTTAAGGATAAACATAGTGGCACTGCAAACAAATGCCGATATCAGAAGGACAAGACCGGCCACACGTAAAATGAAATTTCTGAGCTCGATTTGAACCCACCCGATGTCCAGACGAGCAATCACAGTAACGTTTCGTTTGGTAATATCGGCGGGCCAGACAACATCCAGATCAAGGCCGTCTTCGCTGACGTTCGGATGAGGCATCGTCGCCAATGTCGCGGATAAAGAAGCCTTCGGGGGGTCACCAAAACTTCCCACGTTCCTGCCCTTAAGATCGTACAGGGTTCCGCCCTTGATTTCTCCGGCGGCTACCGCATTTGTTCCATGCATCAGCAGATCCGCGTTGCTGGTGTGATGCGACATGGCGCGCAGGCTGGAGATAAAATGTGCCCGCCCCACCTGCTCTGCCTTTACCAGCAGGTCGCGTTTATAGTTCATGTATGATGGAAAAAGAATCGCGGCTTCGATGACAACGATACTGAGGAAAACAAGCACAGTGATCTTAAAATCGAGTTTTCTGGACCAGCGCTTGCGGTGCTGCGCTTGTTCGGAATTTTCCGGTATTTCAAAAGGCATACTTACCTGTTCCCCAATTCACTCAACGTAATCTATCCAACCTGAATGACATCGGTATGAATGGCGCTTTGACGGTATGTGAAACGGCGTAACAATCGACAGGTATCAATTTCGTCCAGGGCTATCGCATTTGAACGGGACTGATGAGTTCGAGTAGGAATTTGTCATTCCATGCGGCTCTTTTGAGTTTTGCCCGATTTGAACCTTTTGATTGATTTCTTTGGATAAGATTGAGGGCCATGTGGCGGATAGTAGC
>JAJFIJ010000280.1 GCA_021775105.1 Rhodospirillales bacterium
CCGGCACTGCCGCGGAATACACGCCGGTCGGTGAAATCGGTGACTATAAAATCACGGTTGGTCAGTTCAGACAATGGATGATGGAAGATTACTACAATGCCGTCGGCAACACCGCCGCCGCCGCCAGCGCCGCGTAAGCGTCTATCACGTTACATCAATTGGAAAAGGCCGGGGAATTTCCCGGCCTTTTATTGCCTGCCGTCACCGTCGGTTTACAAACACCCCCCCGGACTACCGAGAGCATGTTCGCAAAGATTCTCGACAATGAAGTCATAGGCCTCATCGACCGTATCTGCATATCTGAACAAATCCAGATCACCCGCCGAAACGGTTCCGTGTTTAACCAGGGCGTCGAGATTGAGTACATCGCCCCAGAACGACTTGCCATAGAGCACGATTGGCATCCGCTTTCCGGTTTTTTGTGTTTGTATCAGCGTCAGCGTTTCGAAAAATTCATCCATCGTGCCAAACCCGCCCGGAAACACAATCAGCGCTTTGGCGAGATAAATGAACCAGAATTTACGCATGAAAAAGTAATGAAATTCAAAACTCAGTTCGCGGGTGATATAGGGGTTGTCATGCTGCTCAAAAGGCAGTGAGATATTCAGGCCAATGTTAATGCCGCCAGCTTCCGAAGCGCCCCGGTTGGCCGCTTCCATGATACCCGGTCCGCCGCCGGTGCAGACCAGAAATCGGCGTTTCTGGTCTTCCAGCCCCTTTGACCATTCGGTCAGTCGATAGGACAATGTGCGGGCATCTTCATAATAACGCGACATGTCCAGATCACGCTCGGCGACCGCCACATCCCCGCCATGTTCACGCGCCGCCTCTAGCAGTCGCAAGGCTTCATCTCTCGGCTTTGTCCGTGCAGAGCCGAAGAAAACGATGGTATCGCTGACATCAAATGCTTCGAAACGGGCTTCCGGCTCCATATATTCGGCCAGAATTCTGATTTCGCGAGCATCCGGACTGTTGAGGAAGCGCTCATCCCTGTAGGCTTTTGCCGGGCCTTTGTGTTCCTCGTCCATGCGGCTACTCCTTCACCTGTCGAACCGGGTTTCAGCCTAACCGCAGCTTAGAATTTCCGCCAGCGCATTCAGGTCGCTGACGGTTGCGGTACCATCGGGGAATGGCCCTTTATTACTGTCATCGACCCGACCAACAAATGGAATACCCGTTGCTTCCGCTGCCCGATAATCAGTCATCGCGTCACCAACAAACAGGCAGTTGGCAGCGGCAAATCCATAGCGTTGCAGAACTTCACTGACGATGACATCCTTTGCCCGTGGGGAGCCGTAGATCCCTTCAAAATAGCGATCCAGTCCCCGCCCTTTAATGATCCGGTAGAGTTCGTCCTCAGGCGTTCCGGACACAACAAAAAACCGGCCCTCACCATGAAGGTTATCAAGGAACGACTTCGCTCCGGCAATTTCCGGACAACTGATGACCTTTTCCTCGACGATTTCAGCGTAGCGCTGACATAATCTCTGATGTTCCGCATCGTCCAGATCGACCCCAAGAAATTCCCGGTGGCAGTGAAGAATCTTGACGACCCTTGATATGCCTTCGTGTTCCTTGTGATAGGTGACGACACGATCAACCACGCTATCCGGATGCCCGGCATAGAGATCCTTGAACGCCTGCACCTTGATTTCAGCGGAGTCGACAATAACACCGTCAAAATCGAAAAAGATGGCCTGGGGAAAAATAATGATTACTCCGCCGCATCCTGATCATCGGCAACTGCCGTCTTCGGATCACCCCAGCGCGCCGTCGCGACATCATCGGAATCTCTGGCATCCACCCAGTTCGCACCATCCCGGGTATCTTCCAGTTTCCAGAACGGGGCTTTGGTTTTCAACCAGTCAATCAGGAAATGGCAAGCCTCAAAAGCCGCTTCACGATGAGCAGAAGCGGCGGCGACCAGAACAATCTGTTCGCCGGGCTCAAGACGCCCGTAGCGATGAATAATCAGAGTCGCATTCAGTGCCCATCGCTGATTGGCTTCCGCCTCGATTTCAATCAGTGCCTTTTCCGTCATGCCCGGATAATGTTCCAGCGTCATCGCCGAAATCTCGTCCTCCCCTGCCATTTCCCGGACCAGCCCAACAAAGGAACAAAGGCCGCCAATGGCCTTATTGCCCTCCGTCAATCGGGAAAGCTCGATTCCCAGATCAAAATCCTCTTGCTGGACACGAATCACGCCTTTTATCCTCCGGTCACCGGCGGGAAAAACGCCACTTCATCGTCATCAGAAACGGCATGATCGATTGTAACATATTCCTGATTGACCGCGACACGAACAACGTTCTGATCAGCAAAGGCTTCGGCATAACCACCGCCTCGGGCTTTCAGCCAGTCTACCAGTTCAACCACGGTACCGACGGTTTTGGGGACATGGACATCTTCAGACGAAATTCCGGTCTTTTCCCGCACCCAGGCGAAGTAGAGAATATTCATCGTGTCACCTCGTTAAATGCAAGAAAATCGACCAGATCGCCAGCTGATACAGTTTCGATATCTTCACCCAGTTCGACCAGCCCGTCGGCATCAACCATGGACGTGAGGATTCCTGATCCACCTGCCGGGTGCTTTAATGCGGTCAGCACTCCTGCAGATCCGATTTCCAGTCGCACCCGCACCCATTCACGCCGGCCAAGCTTCTTGGCATAATCAAAGCCCGATTTAACCCGATAAAGATGGGGCAGAACATTGTGGTTACCTGACAAGACGTTGATCATCGGTCGCGCAATAACCATAAACGTGACCATTGTCGCAACCGGGTTGCCGGGCAGCCCGACAAATGAAGTGGCACCGACCTGTCCAAGTGCGATCGGGCGCCCCGGCTTGATCGCGAAGCGCCAGAAATTCAGGGAACCCTGCTGTTCGACGGCGGCCTTCACATGATCTTCTTCACCAGCTGAAATCCCGCCAGACGTAATCAGCATATCGTGATCAGGAGCAGCTTGGCCAAGCGCACTGGCGATCACGGCTTCGTCGTCGGGTAGAATGCCGATATCGGTAACGTCACAACCAAGATCACGTAGCATGCCCATGATGGCAAACCGGTTGGCATCGAAAATACAGCCGTCCGGCGCGTCACCAGACGGATCACGGACTTCGTCACCGGTCGAGAACACGGCGACCCGAAGGCGCTTGTGGACCTCAACCGTTGCCCGCCCGATGGAAGCGGCAAGGCCAACTTCCTGCGCCCTCAGGCGCGATCCCTTGGCAATGATCAGAGCACCGGTTTTAACATCTTCCCCCTGATCGCGTTTGTTCGACCCCTGCTTCAAACCAGGCGGCAACGACACCACACCATTGGCTTCTGCGCAGTCTTCTTCCATGAAAATGGTATCCGGGCCGCCATCTTCACCGCCGGGCACAGGCGCGCCGGTAAAGATACGAAGAGCTTCACCCCTTTTGGCGGGTCTGCCAAGCGGATGTCCGGCGGCAATCCTGCCAGCGACCGTCAGATGCGTATCGTTATCTGGGTCCAGGTCAGCGAAATAAACCGCATAACCATCGACGGCGGAATTGTCATGGGGTGGAACGTCACGAGGCGACGTAATGTCTTCGGCGATTATGCGTCCCAGTGCCTGATGGATCGACACCTGTTCAACATCGCATACGCATGACAGGCGCGATCGCAAATCGACCAGAGCATCCTGTACTGGGGTCAGTTGGCCACCAAAGGCAAAGCAGTCGTCCTTAAGCTGCGCCATCGACAATCCTTTTTTCAAGAGCGCAGAATTCGATGATGAAATCGGCGACCGCCGCAACATCGTTCAGGTCAATAATCGGCAACCCGCCACCATCGACCTGCTCATCGGTGGCAATGGCGACAACACTTTTATCTTCCAGAGCCAGCAGCGGTCGCTCGACAGAAGGCCGGTAGACTTCCATTTTCGAATGCGGGTGCTTTTTGAACCCTTCAATCAAGACCAGATCAACCGAATCCATCTTCGCCAGAAGCTCATCAATGGAAGATTCTTCCTGATCGCGGTTTTCGTTCAGCAAGGCCCAGCGTTTCGAACCGGTGATCAGAACCTGCTTGGCACCGGCGACACGGTGTTCATAGGAATCCTTGCCCGGTTTGTCGATGTCAAAGTTATGATGCGTATGTTTCATCGATGACACGCTGTACCCACGTCCGATGAGTTCCGGGATCAACTGAATGATCAGCGTCGTCTTGCCGCTTCCGCTCCAACCAATCATTCCGAATGTCTTCATGCTACATGCTTTCGTGTTCGTCCCTGACGTTCGTCATATTGGCGTGAGACTTCGAAAAATCAACTCTGGTTATGGGAATCAGTTTCCGGTTTGGCACCTTCCTGGGGACGCTTCGGCGCGGGGGCGTGATCCGTATCATGAATATAGCGCAACCCGTGAACAAGATAGTCATATCCGGTGATCAATGTCAGCACGGCAGCGCCCCAAATTCCGTAGAATCCGATTTCCGACGTCGTGAGCGGGCCGAAATCGGGACCGTTGGGACCGACCAGCAGAAACCCAAGCGCCAGCATCTGCATTGCCGTTTTCCATTTGGCCAACTGGCTGACCGGTACACTAACATCTACTTCGGCCAGAAATTCGCGCAGCCCCGAAACCAGTATTTCACGACACAGGATAACGGCGGCAGGCAAAACTGTCAGGCCGGAAACCCGGTCAATCCCGACCAGCGCCAGCAATACAGATGCGACAAGCAGCTTGTCAGCAATCGGGTCAAGAAACCGCCCGAACGCAGATTGCTGATGCCAGGCGCGGGCAAGATAGCCGTCAAAAAAATCCGTTATGCAGGCGTATGTATAAGTCGAGAAAGCCAACCAGCTTGCCAATGGATCATCTAGAAAAACCAGTAATCCGATCAGTACCGGAATCGCCAGAATTCGCGATACCGTAAGAATATTGGGGAGCTGAGTTAACATATAAACGTCCAACGGGGTAGCAGCAGTATTGATTCTAGTTCTAGCCTACTATCCATCCGGATGAAACCAGTCATAAATTTTGCCGGCAAGTGCCTTGCTAATGCCCTTGACCGCTTCGAGATCAGTGCGGCCAGCCTGAGTTACGGAATCCGGGCCGCCGAAGTGATGGAGCAGCGCTTTTTTACGATTTGCGCCAACCCCCGGTATTTCATCCAGAACGGATCGTGAAATCGCCTTTGAGCGTTTGGCCCGGTGGGTTCCAATCGCGAACCGGTGCGCTTCGTCGCGAAGTCGCTGAATGAAATAAAGCACCGGATTTCGGGCTTCAAGTTCGATTGCCCTGGACTCACCCGGCAGGAAAATCTTCTCGCGCCCGGCGTTTCGATCCTCCCCCTTGGCAACACCGGCAACGGCGACATCATCGATACCCAGGTCCTCAAACACTGCGGTGGCAATACCGAGTTGCCCTTTCCCACCATCGACAAGCACCAGGTCTGGCCATTGTCCGCCAAGGCGGTCCGGGTCTTCTTTCAGAGCGCGAGCAAACCGGCGATTGAGCACTTCTTTCATCATCGCGTAATCGTCGCCGGCGGCAAACCCGGCGGCACCCGCACTATGGCCGCGAGGTGCCGCCCCCTTGATGGTAAATTTCCGGTAGGCACTTTTCATAAACCCCTCCGGTCCGGCGACAATCATGCCGCCAACCGCGCGTGTTCCGGAAACATGACTGTTATCGTAAACTTCAATACGTTCCGGCACCCCGTCCAGCTTCAGCACATCGGCAAGTCCTTCCAGCAACCGGCGCTGCGAAGCACTTTCCGCCATACGCCGCCCATGTGCCTCTCGGGCATTACTGAGCGCATGTTTAACCAGTTTCCGCTTGTCGCCACGTTTCGGCGTCAGAACCTCAACCTTCGCGCCTGTACGCACAGCAAGCGCTTCGGCAAGCAGGTCCTGATTTACCAGATCATGGCTCAGCAGCAGTGTTTTTGCCGGTAGGGTGCGGGCATAAAACTGCCCGAGAAACGCTTCCAGCACGCTCTCCACATCGGCATCACGGGCCTGACTCGGGAAATAGGCGCGGTTACCGAAATTGGCTCCGGTTCTGAAGAAAAACACCTGAATGCAGGTCACCCCCCCGGTCTGATAGGCGGCGATCACGTCGGCCTCGCCAAGCCCCGCCAGATTTATGTCCTGGCGGGCCTGTATTCGGGTCAGGGCACGAATACGGTCGCGATACTGGGCGGCGATCTCATATTCCATGGCATCGCTGGCATCTTGCATCTGGTCTGCAAACCGCTGCTGAATACGCTGCGAACCACCGGACAGAAAGACCCGCGCTTCCTCCACCAGAGTTGCGTAGTCCTCTTTTGATACCTTGTCGACGCAGGGTGCAGCGCAGCGCTTGATCTGGTGTAACAGACAAGGGCGCGAGCGATTGGCGAATACTGAATCCGTACAGGTCCTGAGCAAAAATGCGCGCTGCAAGACAGCCAGTGTTTCATTCACCGCCCAGACAGATGCGAACGGACCGAAATAATCCCCTTTCCGGTTCTGCGCACCACGGTATTTCAGAATCTGCGGGAAATCGTGGCCGCTGGTCACCAGAATATGGGGGAACGATTTGTCGTCGCGCAGCAGGATATTATATTTCGGCGCGAAGCGTTTGATCAGGTTTGATTCCAGCAACAGGGCTTCAGCTTCGGTATGGGTCGTAACGAACTCCATAGAGGCGGTTTCCGAAATCATTCGCCGGATGCGAATAGATTGACGGTCCGGATGAGTATAGGCGACAACCCGTTTCTTCAGACTTTTGGCCTTACCAACGTAAAGCACGTCACCTCTGGTGTTGATCATCCGGTAAACACCGGGAGTGGACGGAAGGGTTTTCAGGTAAGCCGCAATAACCGCCACACCCCTTGGCGTGGAGACCTCATTCCCGGCTTCCGTAATTTGACTGTCCTGCTCGGATTTTTCGTTCACGGCGCGTTCAATTTCCAGATTTTTGGCCAGTTAATATAAGCAGACAAAATTATTAAAATCTGTAACAGTTTTCTATCCACGATTTCTGTGGATAACTCTGTTGAGAACCCTGCCTGAATTTTCTATCTCACACAAAACAAACGGTTTTTCGGATTTTGCCTATTTTTTACGCACAACTTCAACTCATTGATTTAACAGCACTTTTTTAATCGAACTGTATTCATACCCTTAGCGAGAAACAATGTGAAATATATCTGTAACACGTCGGTAAAGAATAGCGCCCTGTGCACAACCTTACCGCAAGCAAGTAAAAACCAGTCCTTATGTGTCGTCTTCATGTTGAAGTAAAATACCGAGTCTATACTTGAGAATTAAAGCGTTCAATTTCTACACCTACGCTTTCTGCACTTTCAAGTATATCGAGTTTTTCGACCCGCACTCTGGCCGAAAGAACTTCGTCTTGCAGAAGACACATTGAAGCAATTTTCTCGGCCAGCGTCTCCACCAGATTGACATGACCTTGGTCAATTATCCCCTCGATACCGATGGCCAACTGTTCGTAACAGATTACATTCTGGATGTTGTCGTCGATTGGATTATCACCTTCACTGACAGCCAGATCGACATTGATACGCACGCGCTGCTCGTGTTCTTTTTCGTGGCTGTAAATTCCAATTGAACAATCAACCATGAAATCTCGGATGAACACATGCCTGATCCTATCGCCTGCGTCGGCAATCCGTAGCGGGGTAACCTTATTAACCGGGTTCAAGGTCATCTGACCCTCCTCATGTTAGCGCGGTCCACCGACCAGCTAATTACGTCGCCCATCTTCCGGTGACCAACCCATATGTTGCCCACCATCAAGCGCAATCATCTGGCCGGTCATCGCCGGTGCATCAAGAATGAACTGCACACCTCTGCAAATATCATCCGTAGACACGGGGGTTTGCAGCGGCAGAGACGACCATTCTTCTTCAAAATCCGCCTCGGACTGATGAATGCTCTGCAACGTCGGACCGGGACCAACCGCGTTTACCCGCAATTCGGGAGCAAAAGCGCGGGCCAGAATACGGGTCAGCCCCCATAATCCGACTTTGGAAACCGTATAGGAGGTAAATTCCGGAGTCAGATTCCAGACCCGTTGATCAATAATATTTACAATGTTCCCCTTACGGCCTTCGGGCAGTTGTCGGGCCACGCCTTGCGATAGCAGAAACGGGGCGCGAAGATTGACATCCATATGCCGGTCCCAGGTTTCCCGTGAAGATGCCATCGGGCTGTCTTCTTCAAAAACAGAGGCATTGTTAATCAGACAGGTGACCGGCCCCAGCGCTTCCGCCGCCCGGTCAACCAACCCGGCCGCGACATCCTCATCAAGCAGATTTGCCGCAAGTGCAATTGCCTGTCCGCCATCGCTGATAATTTCGCTTACTGCGCTCTGGGCGTCATCTGAAGAGGTGTTGTAATGAATCGCAACCCGCCACCCGGTTTTTGCCAGATCAAGTGCAATCGCCCGGCCGATGCGGCGTCCGGCACCGGTAATCAGAACCGTTTCGGTGCCTTCCTCAACCAATAGAGGCCAGTACTTTCTCGACACCGGTCGCCTGTATCCAGACATAGCCAGCATAAGCCACCAGCAACGCAAATCCGACTGATCGCCATACCCGCCAGCCAAAAACCAGAATGGGCATCAGGACCAGCGTTGAGGTCAGCATAACCCAGATATCAAAATTTGCGATCTGACTGGCTACTGGAATCGTTGCAACGCTGGCGATAACACCGCCAACGCCAAGAATATTAAACAGATTGGATCCCACCACATTACCGATAGCGACGGCCGGATGGCCCCGAAAAGCCGCAACCAGAGACGCCGCCAGTTCAGGCAGGGAAGTTCCCAGCGCAAATAACGTGAGGCCGATCACTTCTTCCGAGACCCCGAATTCACGGGCAATTTCTGTACCGCCCTGGACCAGAAGGTCAGCGCCATAAATCAAACCGACAAGACCGCCGACGACAAACCCGAAAGACATCGGCAGAGGTTTTGGATCGCCCCTCAGATCTTCAACCTCTTCCACCAGTTCCGCTGCAGCCTCGGGATCGTGGGTATCGCGCCAATACGTTGCGCCGAGAAAACCAAAAAAGGCGACCAGCAGAACAAGGCCTGCCAGCAATGACAGTTCCCCGACCAAGCAAAGCCCCGCAAATATGACACTGCCGCCAAACAAAACATACCCGTCCATCGCCGTCGAACCGGGGTGATCGACAATAGGTTTCAGCGCACAGGTCGCCCCCAAAATCAACAGAACATTGGCAATGTTTGACCCCACCAGGTTCCCCAATGCCAAGCCGGACGCCCCGGCGATCGTTGCTTTCAGCGACACCACCAGTTCCGGCGCAGATGTGCCAATGGCAACAACCGTCATGCCAACTACGATTGGCGGGATACCCAGGCGATCAGCCAGATTTACGGCCCCTCGCACCAGAAATTCCGCCCCGGCGACAAGAATTATGAACCCGGCAGCAACCTGTATGTACATCATATTTTCTTCATAACCCTTTCCGGCAAACAACGAAACTCTGCTGCCAACTGCGTATATACGTCACGCTTGAACGCAATGATCAACTCCGGAACCTGTTCGAGCGGCACCCATCGCCACTCCGAAAACTCCGGTTTGTCATGCGTGTTCAAATCGAAATCCCGATCTTCCCCCAAAAACCGAAGCCCGTACCACTTCTGCTTCTGCCCCCGGTATTTACCCCCCCAGGATATACCGCGCAGGTGTTCTGGCAACTCGTAAGTCAGCCAGTCGCCAGTTTCGGCAATGATTTCCGCCGCGTCAATTCCTGTCTCTTCGCGGAGTTCACGAAACACGGCATTTCCCGGGTCCTCACCTTTATCAATCCCGCCCTGAGGCATCTGCCACGCATCAACAAAATTATCGCCTGACTTGGGGATTCGCTTACCAATCCAGACCAATCCTTCGCGATTGAACAGCGCCGCACCGACACAGGGCCTGTAGGGACGGTCGAGCACATCCCGATCACTGGTGCTCATTCGACAAATTGCTTGTCAGCAATTGCTGACAACGGAACCAGCGACATCTTGCGTTGTTCCATTGTCTTCAACCAGATATTCAGGCGCTGGATGGTACTGGGATAGGCATGAACCACAGCAACGGCATAGGGTTGCTTTTTGAGGATTGATTCCAGCGATTTCAGCTTTCTGTCGAGACTTTGCCGCTCGGGGGGATCATCCAGCGTGACGTTGACGAATGCTTTTGGTAATCCGATTTCTGCGGCAATTCTCGGGGCAGCTGTTCGCCCGCCTGTGCCATCGACAAACATGACGCCGCGTTTTTCGATCTCTTTCAGAACAGGTTTCAGTTGCCCTTCGGCGTCCATAAATTTCGATCCCATAACCGACATCAGGCCGACATAACCTTCCATCCGGCTCATCACGTCGAGCAATCGCTTGATGTTAGTGGCGACCTGAAGGTTTGAATTCAGGGACAATGGCCCTGCATCTTCTTCCGGGAAATTCTTGCTCTCCATGGGAAGTTCCATAAATACCTCGTGTCCGGCAAGCCGTGCTCGCAACAACCAATCATTCAGATCGCGGGCATAAGGCGAAAATGCCAGTGTAATATCGCTTGGAAGTTTCTTGATGGCGGCGATCGTCGCGGCACGACTCAACCCCAACCCCCCGACAACGATAGCGACCTTGGGATTATCCCCAGTGGCCGTCATTGGGCGCCTGTACATTTCCCACGGTTTACGCCCTCCCTTGCCGACAATAGGCAACTTTCCCGGAAGCCCCGCAACGTCCTCGACCAATCTCTTGTCCGGCGCTGTGGCTAACGGAATAACCTTGTCGATATCCGCAATCGCCTGATAGGAAACGGCCGTGACGGAGGGGATAATCAATCCCTGACGGGGGCCGGCAGCCGCACCCGCTCTGGCATTAAGCCCGCCCGCGCCAAGCGCAGAAACAATAGATGCCGGTTTCGGCTTGGCCGTGGCCGGCGATTGCCCTGCGACAACGGCGGATTGGGTGTCCGTCTGACCGGCAGGCTTTTGTGCCAGTTTGGGCGGCAGCGCCATACCCACGCTTGTCCCCGAACTGCTCGATTCTGCAACTGATACTTCAGGGTCATCGCCGCTGTTCAGGAACCAGAATGTCGCTCCGCCAAGCACGCCCCCCAGCAGGACAACAGCCCCAAGAATAATAAATAGCAGTGGCGGACGTGCACCGCCTTCCTCCTCATCATCATCATCATCATCGTCATCGTCATCGTCGAAATCATCATCGAAATCATCATCACCGAAATCGATGTCCACATCCGGAGCCGGTTCGCCGATTGTGTCTTCTCCGCCCGTATCGGGCGCATCACCGTTATCCAGGACATCGGTGGCAGGCTCGTCATCAGGTGCATCGCCCATGTCCATCTCATCAGTTTCATCAAACTGCTCAGGGGTCACAGGTGGCATTTCCGGGTCATCATCGTCGTCAATGACCCGTGTTTTCGGTTCGTCGTCGAATCCTTCGAAGTCTTCGTCGTCTTCGTCGTCTTCGTCGTCGTCTTTATTGCGTTTCAGGAAACCTGGCAATTTCACGACAACACCTCAATTATCCTGGCGACAGGCCCGGATATCAGTTACTGGACTGCTTTGAATTGCCCGAATACAGAGCAATTCCACGCAGAATATCAAGCGCCCGCAAAAGTTGGTAATCTGCGGGTTGTTCAGCATCTTTAGCATCTTTATCTGTTGAATCGGTCTTTTTATCAGCGTCGTCAGTCTTCTTGTCTGCATCATCCTTGTTATCTTCGGCATCTTCATTCTTGAGCGCCCCGCGAAGATCGGATTCATAGCGCTGGGTGGCCGCCTTGATTGTTTCAATGCGGGCCTGCTCGACGACGATATCCGGATCGATTCCCTCGCCCTGAATCGAGCGTCCGGACGGGGTGTAGTAACGGGCTGTTGTCAGGCGCATGGCACCGTGACCGGGCAAGGGCATAATGGTCTGTACGGACCCTTTACCGAATGACTGGGTTCCCAGAATGATTGCCCGGCGATGATCCTGCAACGCGCCGGCAACAATTTCCGAAGCCGAAGCCGATCCGCCGTTAATCAGAACAACGACCGGTTTACCCTGAGCGAGATCCCCCGGACGGGCATTGTAGCGGCTGGTGTCTTCCAGATCACGTGAGCGGGTTGAAACAATTTCGCCTTTTTCAAGAAACGCATCCGAAATAGCGACGGCCTGATCAAGCAAGCCGCCCGGATTGTTACGCAGATCAAGGACGATTCCCTGCAATTCGTCGCCAAGTTCCTTATCAAACTTGTCGATGGCCTTTTTGAGCCCCTTGTCCGACTGCTCGGTGAAAGAGGTGATTCTGACGTATCCGACCTTGTCTTCCTGACGCGAGCGTACAGAGGTAATCTTGATAACCGCACGCGTAATCGTCACATCGAAAGGCTCGGCAACACCTTTGCGTCGCACCTTCAGCTTGATATCGGCGCCGACCTTGCCACGCATCTTCTCGACAGCTTCCTGTAACGTCAGGCCCTGGACGGTTTCGTCATCCAGATGGGTGATAAAATCGCCCGCTTCGATACCGGCCCGAAACGCCGGCGTATCATCAATCGGCGAGATCACCTTGACGAATCCGGCTTCCATGGTGACCTGAATGCCGAGGCCGCCGAATTCGCCCTTGGTATCAACCTGCATGTCCTTGAAACGATCAGAGTTCATATAGCTTGAATGCGGGTCCAGAGAAGACAGCATTCCGGCAATCGCCGCTTCAATCAGTTCTTCATCAGTTGGCGTTTCCACATAATCGGCCCGGACTCTCTCGAACACATCACCAAACAGGTTCAGAAGACGGTAGGTTTCAGCCGTATTCTTGGTATCCGTGACCTCTGCACCAACAGCATCCATACCCGAAACAGGCGTGATCAGAAAAGCAACGGCAGCAGCCGCCAGTATATGTCGAGTTTTCATCCGTCTACCTTATGTTTATCTGCCTTAACCTTTACGGCTCGCCAGCCACGGCAGTGGGTTAATAGGTTGGCCTTTGTGACGCATTTCCAAATAGAGAGTAGGTCTGTCTTTTTGTTTTTCAGATGGCGGTGATCCCATAACACCTATGGGCTCACCCGCCAATAGCCATTGACCGACGACGCCATCAATCCTCGACATCCCGGCAATCAGTGTATGATATCCCTCACGGTGTTCGATGATCAAGAGTTCCCCGTACCCTCTGAACGGTCCGGAAAATGCCACACGCCCTTCATATGGGGCAATAACCTGTGCGCCGCCAGAGGCCGAGATAGTCAACCCTTTGTGAGACAGGCCGCCTTTTGCCTTCTCGCCGAATTGGGCGACAACCGGGCCAACAACCGGATAAGGCAGGCGACCGCGCGCACTATCCATAGGTTTTCCGGTAAAATCCTTCGGCCGTTGAAGATCGGGAACACCTGTGACGCTGGATTTGCTCCCCGATTGTTGTTTGGCCTGCTGTTTTGCCTGTTCTCTGGCCTGACGTTCGCGTTTCAGGCGCAAGGCTTCCAGGCGGGCCATCAGATCACGAATTGAACGGGCCTTTTTGGCAAGGCTGTTAACCCGGCGCTGAGCCTCATCACTTTTTGCCAGCGTCCGTCGACGCAAACGGGATTTCCGACCGATCATGGTCCGCAGCAACTTGCGCTGGTTTTCAAGTTCGGTTGTCGCCGATGACAGCTGGATTTTACGATGTGCCGCTTCTTCACGAGTCAGCCGCAAGGTATCCAGGTCGTCGCGCAAGGTCACGGCGCGGCGTTCCAGTTCCGGCACCGCAGCGCGTAGAAGAATAGCGCTTCGGACCGCATCCCCCGGCGTAATCGGGCGCACGATCAGGGCTTCCGGTGGATATTGGGCGACGCGTTGCAGGGCCAGAATGACACCGCCCATCTGTTTTCGTCGAAGGCGCAGGCTTTTCTCTTTTTCCAGCAGCGAACGATTGACCCCAATCAGTTGCGCCGTGAGGGTTGCCACCCGCGTTTCGTGATCCTGAATTAATCTGGCCGCTGCGACCATTCCGACTCGCAGGCTCCGGATGTCCTCATCCAGCGATCGCGCCTTCTTTTTGAGGGCCTTGCTCTGTCCTCTGGCGGCGTCAATGGCTCGGTCCAGCTGTTCCAGTTTCCTGACTGATTTGGGCGCTACGGTCGCCTTGTTCTGGAGGTTGCCGAGCGGGGCTTTGGTGACCTTTGGCACGCGCACGGCATCCGGAGCCGGGGCGGCGGAAGAACTGCGCGGTTTCAGTTTCACCGGTGCCTGTGCAAACGCCGGACTTGCGAAAAGAGCAAGCGGGATGAGACAGACCACAAATACCGCAAGGACAAACCGGCGCGGTGACATCTTACTCGGCAGCGGCGGACTGAAGCCCGCCTTCATCAAGTAACGACACCCCGGTCATTTCGTCTGGCTGGGGTAATTCCATCAGACGCAGAAGCGTCGGTGCCACATCAGACAGACGACCGGGCTTAAGGCCCTTCACCCACCGGGGGGCATTGATCAGCAGCGACGGCACCACATTCAGGGTATGCTGCGTGTGTGGTTCGTGGGCGTCATGATCATACATGCTTTCACAATTACCATGATCAGCTGTCACGAACATGACACCACCGGCCTTGATCACTGCCTGTTCAAGCCGCCCTAGACAGGTGTCCAGGGTGTTTGCCGCCTTGATTGCGGCCTCAAGAATACCCGTATGCCCAACCATATCGCCGTTGGCATAGTTGACAACAATCAGATCGAACGACGCCGACTCAATCGCCTCAATCAGCCTGTCCGTGACTTCCGGTGCTGACATTTCCGGTTGCAGGTCATAGGTCGCAACCTTGGGCGACGGCACCAGAATGCGCTGCTCCCCGGCAAACACATCTTCGCGCCCGCCATTCAGGAAAAACGTGACGTGGGCATATTTTTCGGTCTCGGCAATTCGCAACTGCTGCCGACCGGAATCGGCGACGATCTGCCCGAGAATTCCGTTCAGTTCGATGGACGGGAACAGGCATGGGAAAAACGGGTTCAGGGCCTGCGAGTATTCGACCAATCCAAGCCGGGCAGCAAATGAAACAACCCGGTTGCGTGCAAATCCGTCGAACGCCGGGTCAACCAGCGCCGTCAGAATTTCGCGTGCCCGGTCTGCCCGGAAGTTCCCCATCAGCAGGCCATCGCCATCGGCCATGCCGGAATAGTCCCCGATGATTGTCGGCTCGGCAAACTCATCGCCGGTATCGCTGGCATAAGATGTGTCCATGGCGGCCAGTGGATCGGCGGCATGAAGGCCGTCAGCGTCGACCATTGCTTCATACCCGCGAACGACGCGTTCCCAGCGCTGATCCCGGTCCATCGCCCAATAGCGTCCTGTCACTGTGGCGACAGAGCAATTCTCAAACGCCGATATTCTTGCAAGGAAATCATCAAGATACCCCCGGCCCGCCTTCGGCGGTGTGTCGCGACCATCCATGAAAGCATGCACCCGAACCGAGACCCCGGCATTGGAAACATACTCAGCGAGCGCCGCCAGATGATGATGATGCGCATGCACTCCGCCCGGCGACATCAAACCCAGCAGATGACACGTGCCACCCGACTGCCTGAGTGTCTCGATAAATGCTAACAGTTCCGGGTTGTCGGCCAGTTCCCCATCGATGATCGCCTGATCAATGCGCGGCAAATCCTGCATGACCACCCGACCGGCCCCGAGATTCATATGGCCGACTTCGGAATTACCCATCTGTCCGGCGGGCAACCCGACGTCTTCCGCTGAGGCATCCAGCACCGCCTTCGGGACCGAGATCACCAGTCGGTCCCAGTTCGGCGTTTCGCCAAGCGCAATGGCATTGTTTTCGGTTTCGGCCCGCTCACCCCATCCGTCAAGGATGCAAAGCACGACAGGACGCGGTGGATTGGATTTTGAAGGAATCTTTGGCGGGGTCTCTGACATGGTTTCTCAAATATAACTATTTTTGGCGAAAATACGATAGCGCAAGCGGGTTTCGGAGTGGTTAACCCGGAACTGGCGAATGGTATGGGTTTACCGAATTGAAAGGGGGGATGCTAGGGGAAATGAGGGAAGCTACCTACGCAACACTTGGTCGAGCAATCTATCCTATGGATTTTCGCGCTGCCATTTGGCGTAGAGTTGGTCGAAGTAAACTCCAGCCTTTTTCTCTAACATCATTTTCGATGTCCACTCGATAAGAGCGAACCCGCCGTGGGTGCCCGTCGTTGCGATCTCGATCTTATCCCCTGAGACTGCGTGCCGCGTCAACGCATCGAAATTCTCAAAGACGCCAGTGGCAAAGCTCCAATACTCCTTACTCGGTTCACGATACCGATATGCGATAGCTTCATGAAACCTGAGGTTTTGTTTCAACCGATCGTAAAACAGGTCCGAAAAATGTCTGCCAGATGTATTGGCGACTTCGACAATCCGATCAAAGGCACGACTGTATTTTCCGAGCAATTCTTCGTATTCCTGATTGTTATCCGCCGTTTTCTTTCTGTCGAAATGTACGGCCTGGAAGGTAATGCTAGACATATTGTTGTATGATTTCCGCAAATCACTCAGGATTTTGTCGTGCTTTTCCAGCAGGTATCGACGGTCAGCCAATCCGTTCTTGAAATTTTCCAGACCCATGTTTGCGAAAAAGCCAAAAACCACAATGATCAGCGCTAGAAGCCCTTTTTCGAGCAGTATCCGTTTTATCGTCAATTTATGCTCGTGTTCCAGCTTCGCTTTCTCTTGTTCGGGAGTCATGGCATTCTCTTGTTCGAGAGTCATTGAATC
>JAJFIJ010000029.1 GCA_021775105.1 Rhodospirillales bacterium
AAGCTTTTGGCATCGCGCTGTTTATTATGGCAGTTATTCTCGTAACTCAGTTCAACAGCTTTTACTCGGCACTTCTGATCTTGTCTGCGGTGATTATGTCAACTATTGGCGTATTCATTGGCCTGATGGTCACAGGTCAGCCTTTCGGTATCGTCATGAACGGCATAGGCGTGATTGCGCTGGCGGGTATCGTCGTTAACAACAACATTGTTTTGATCGATACTTATGACCGATTGCGCGAAACCGAACCGGATGCCCGCACGGCCATCCTCAAGACCGGTGCGCAGCGGTTGCGCCCAGTTTTACTGACGACGATTACGACGATACTCGGATTGATGCCGATGGTTCTTGCCATCAATATTGACTTTATCGCCCGTGACGTAACGATCGGTGCGCCAGCCATGCAATGGTGGGGACAACTAGCGACATCAATTACCTTTGGGCTTGGGTTTGCAACGGTTTTGACGCTGATTGTAACGCCGGCTTCGTTGATGTTGCGTGCCAATGTGCGGAGCTGGCGTCTCGGGAGAAAAGGTCGTAAGGCGGCGCAGGAAATTCAGCCGCAAAGCTGAATTATGCGGGATTGTCAGTCTCAGATACTTTTGAATTTCTCTCGTAACGGCGTTGGGTCTGGTAGCTCAGTGGGAAAGTCCCCAGATAGACGAGCAGGAGCGTCGCCAGGGTGATCCACGGAATGCTGAATGAAAAGGCGGCAATGCCGGCGACGATCAGCATGGTTGGCAATACCCAGCGTGGTGGAATCTTGACCTTCTTGAATGAGAATGTCGGAAACGCACTGACCAGAAGGCCGCCGACTGAAAACAGGAAAAAGGCAACGACCCAGGGGTTACGGACGATTTCATCGCCGATCTGAAACGACAGGACCAGCGGTAACAAAACCAAACCGGCTCCGGCAGGGGCTGGAACGCCGGTAAAGAAATGCGCCTTCCATGCGGGGGCATTTTCATCTTCCAGGGCGACGTTGAACCGGGCCAGACGAAGCCCGCAACACATGGCAAACAGCATTACCAGAATCCAGCCGGGTCGACCGGCAACCTGCATCGACCAGAGATACAGGATCATGGCGGGGGCGACACCGAAACAGACAAAATCGGAAAGCGAATCCAATTCGGCACCAAATTTACTGGCCCCCATGAGCAGGCGTGCAACCCGGCCATCAAGCGTATCGAGGATAGCCGACGCGACGAGGGCCAGAACCGCATATTCCCAACGCTCTTCAATGGCGAACCGCATGGCCGTTAATCCGGCGGCGAGGGCCAGAAGGGTCAGGATGTTGGGAATCATTGTATTGATCGTCAGACCGCGAAACCGGCGTCTTGTGGGAGTGCTTTTTGAGGTTTCAGTCGTCATGCCTGTCGGTTCCCGCTGTCATCGAGCTTCGGCGGCACGCGGGCTTTCTGACGCCTGCATATCGGCAATTACCGTTTCACCGCCCACGGTGGTCTGACCAACGCTGACCAAAGGAAATACTCCCTTCGGAAGATAGATGTCGACGCGGCTGCCAAACCTGATCAGGCCAAATCGTTCGCCGGCCCTGATTATATCACTTTCGCTGACAAAACACAGGATGCGTCGCGCAACCAGTCCGGCAATCTGTACGAACGCAATCTCCGTACCATCGTCCATAGCGATTTTCAGGCTCATGCGTTCGTTGAATTCGCTTGCCTTGTCGAGGGATGCATTAAAAAATTTACCGGGGTGATATTTGACCGCGGTAATGGTCCCCGATACTGGTGCGCGGTTCACATGGACGTTGAATACATTCATGAACACGGCAACCCGGGTTCTGGGTTCCGTGCCCATGCCCAGTTCTTCAGGCGGGATCGCTTCTGCAATCATCTGCACAACGCCATCGGCCGGGCTAATAACAAGGCCGTCACGAACCGGGGTCATGCGATCAGGGTTGCGGAAAAAATAGGTGCACCAGAGTGTCAGAACCAGACCAATGAAACTAAGCGGGGGGGTGACCAGCCACATGCCGACGGTCGCTACAGCAAACATGGCAATAAACGGCCAACCAGCACGGTGTATGGGGACGAGGACAATTTTAAGCATACGGTTCGCGTTCCTTTATGTGTCCGTCGTTGTCGCAGGAATTGCCAACAATCTCAACCTTTTGTCACGTTTTGAAATATTCAGGCACTTCCAGCTCAATTGCAGCCATGATAAAGTCCCTTCACAAGCTCAATCTAGCGAGTGGAGAAACGCGTGTCGGAAACCGGTGCTGTAACAACCAAACAGCTGCTTGAAACAATGGAGAAGGTGGGCGATCAGCCTATCGGCCTGGGTAATGCGGCAGATCTGGTCGGAAAAAGCCGAACCTTCAATTTCACATTCGAATACATGGATTTTATCTTTGCCGTAAAAGCCACCGCCGAGAACCGCAAAACACACATGCGCTTTCATGCCAATCTCGGTTATGTCCCGTTTACCTCACAAGGGGCAAAAAACCGCTCCAATGTAATTGGTATTGTTAGTCTGGCGGGAACGATGTTGGGTGGCAAGGTCCGGATTTCCCCCGAACAGAGGATTATGCTGGCTGAGGATTTCTGGTTTGATCAGCCGCTAACACCGAATTTGCTGATGACCAAAACCGTTCAGTTATTGATTGACGCCAAACCCTATCTGGCACTTTTGGCAGAATCGGTAAATAAGCCGGTTTCGCAGAACCTGTTCAAAAATGCAGGGACATAAACGGTTTTTGCCAAAATAACGCTAGATGGTGAGTAAATTAGTTCGTCGGTATCGCAAAAACCTGGCCCGGATAGATCAAGTCAGGGTCTTTGATCTGGTCGCGGTTGGCTTCATAAATTGTCGTGAAGTGAAACCCAGAGCCATAAGTTCGGGTTGCCAGTCGCCAAAGGCTGTTTCCCGGTTGCACGACGACAAAAGGTTCGGGTGGCAGATCAGCTTCTGGATCGGCTCTGGAAAATGGCATGGAAACGCGCGAAATCACTTTCCCTGCAATATTTACGTGATCAATTCGCAGGTCATAAATGCCGGACTGGATGGCTCGATCTGGCCGCAGCAGCCAAATGCCGTTTTCACCGGTAACTGCCCGACCGATGAATGCATTATCCAGGTATGCAAAAATCTGGCTATCTGCCTTTGCCCGACCACTGATCATCAGTTGCCCTGATTCGTCGTAGTCGATGGTATCGACGTTTAGTTTGTCGACTTCAATATTGCCCGAAGGTTTTTGCAGAACTGTGCTGGGGCCACCCTTTTTAGGAAACTTGAGTGCCAGTGCCTGGGTTGGTTTGTCAGTCTTGCGTCCGGCAATATCCTTTTTCGGTTCCGGGACGACAAGCACCACAACATCGTTTGATGCAACGGGTTTCTTGCCTTCAATTATCGAACGCAGGGTCAACTGACGGCTGCCAGGAGAAAAGGGATTATCGGGGACATACACCCATTCGCCACGTTGGTCGGCGCGGACGGAGCCAATCATTTGACCATTGTCGATGATTTTTACAATACTATGCGGTTCTGCGCGCCCGGCGATCACCGCGTTTCCATCGGGTGTTATGCGCACGACATCAAAATTGGGGATCAACGGCTTGAAGGCAGAAGCTGGAGGAGGGAGTGTTTCTTTTGCAGAGCTATCTGACGGCGCGATTACCTTGGTAGAAGGCATGGGTGTTGTTTCGGCGGCGACGACTTTCGCAGGTGGTGGTGTTTCTTCGGCAGCTTCATTTTCCCACAGAAAAATATTCACGCCGATTGCCGTAACAACCGCGAGTCCTCCAATAGCTGCAATCACAATCTGAGTCCGAATCATGTATTATCTTAGCATGCCGGGTTTGAACGCAAATGCTCAATGATGCCAAGGATGACAACTCCCGGAAATCAGCCAATTTCAAGGGCGATAAACAGGGGGCTTCGATTTGCAAAGGTGGCGACAATGCGAATCATGCCTATGGATTCGGATACAGGCTATTTTTTTGATTTTGATTTTTCGATTTTTTGGGAAATGGCCGGAATGGTTTTCAGATAGATTGCGATGGCTTTCCGGTCTGTATCTGTCAGGGATTCGGTGTTTTCAATAGCCTCTCCCATGCTGCCGCCAACGAAGTCCCCGTCCGGTAACATACCCATGGATAAAAGTGAATCGAAGTCATCTACCGTCCATCCGCCAATTCCTGTCTTTTTATCGGGGGTGATATTGGGGACAGTATTGCCATCGGGACCATTGGAAGTCCCTGAAAGATACATACCGCCCTTTAATGCCCCCAGTGAGTCGCGCGGAGTATGACATTCCCCGCAATGGCCTAACGCATCAACCAGATAACGGCCCCGATTCCAGGTTTTGTCCTTGTCCGGGTCGGGTTGCAGTGCGCCTGCCTGAAAGTTCATCAACTTCCAGAAGGTCATCAGAAACCGTGAACCAAATATAATGTTAACATCGTGGTCCTGATTCTTTCGGGCGACTGGTTTCAGCGTTTTCATATAGGCCCATAGATGAAGAACATCCTGATCAGACATTTTGGTGTAGGATACGTAAGGGAAAACGGGAAAATAGTTGGCACCATCAGGGTTTATCCCATGGCGCAAAGCGTTCAGGAAATTCTCTTTGCTCCAAGTGCCAATACCGCTCGGGTCGGGTGAAATATTAGGGCTGTAGTAGGTGCCGAAGGGGGTTTTGAAAGCACGCCCTCCGGCCAACAAGATACCATTTTTGCGATCCTCATCACGCGTATGACATCCTGTACACCCTGCCGTTTTAAAGATGTACGCCCCTTTGGCAATGTCACCCGATGCCAGTGCCGGAACCTGAGCCAGCATCACCAAGGTGCAAACCAGGGCGATGCTGGACAGTAGGATCTTACAGGAAGACATCCCGTATTTTCGAAGGTCTATTTTTTTGGTTTGCGGAAAGGCTTGTGACATCCACCGCATGACCCGCCAAGTGCCTTGAAGGCAGCACCAAAAGCGGCCTTGTCTCCAGAAGCTTTTGATATATTCATTGCTGCCGTCTGGAAACCTTTGACGGCTGCCGCAAACTTGTCTTTTTCCGCCCAGATATTGTCCTTGGCCGCGGTATCATTGCCGCCAGAACCCTCTGGAAACACGTCAGGAACCACTTTGGAAAGCTGCACCATCGCTTGTGACAGCGCTGGGGCATGTGACATTGACGCTTTCCCTTTCATGATAGCAGCCAAACTGCCCATGGTGCCACCGACGGCTTTCATGACGCCCTTGCGATATTTGATGGCGTCTTCAGTGGCATAAGAAGGTGTCGCCAGTGCAGTTGCAAAGGTCAAGGCAACGAAAGCAAGCACGAACCGGATATTTTTGGAAATCATTGTAGCTCCTTCACATTGATGTATGGTCCAATGAACAATATCGTAACCATTGATGTGGAAAAGAGATTTGAAATCACGAATGCGTGATTTCAAAACCAGTTTAATCCGATCTTCAAAATATCCCGGCTGATCCGGTATCCAAATTACACAGGAAGTAATCAGATCATGAGCTCCATCAAATCTCTTTGTGTATTTTGCGGATCAAAATTCGGCATCCATCCGGCCTATGAAAAGGCCGCGCGACGACTGGGTGAGATCATGCTTGAGCGTAATATCCGACTGGTTTATGGCGGTGGCAGTGTCGGTTTGATGGGCGTCGTAGCTGACACAGTCGCGGGCGGCGGCGGGGAAGTGATCGGTGTTATTCCGAAGTTTCTTGAGGAGCTGGAAGTTGGCAAAACCGATGTCAGCGAATTTATCGTCACTGACAATATGCATACGCGCAAACATAAGATGTTTGATCTTTCTGACGGTTTTGTCTCGCTGCCGGGAGGGCTGGGAACACTGGATGAAACATTTGAGATCATGACCTGGAAGCAACTTCAGATTCACGCCAAGCCGATTGTTGTGATGAATGTCGAGGGGTACTGGTCGGGATTGTGCCAACTGATTGAAGACACGATTGAAGGCGGGTTCGCCCATGCCAAGGTGCGGGACCTGATCAGCATCGTGGATACCCCTGAGCAGGCCTTTGATGCCCTCGAAGCAGCCCCTCAACCGGACAGGATCGTGTTGACCAGTCATATTTGATTTGTCGGGGGATTTGACGGGGCGCTCTTGCCATTCCGGATGGCCACCCATAAATTCCCGCCAACTAAGCAATATGGAGGTATTCAGCCCCTCTCTGTATCCTGCGGACGCTTTTTGGAAGGACGAAGAATTCATGACGAAGATTAAGGTCGCCACACCTGTCGTCGAACTCGACGGCGATGAGATGACACGCATCATCTGGGAGTTCATCAAGGACAAGCTGATCCTGCCGTATCTGGATATTGATCTGAAATATTATGACCTGAGTGTCCAGAAACGTGATGAAACCGATGATCAGATCACCATTGATTCGGCGAACGCGATCAAGGAATTCGGAGTCGGCGTCAAATGCGCGACAATTACCCCGACCGACGCCCGTGTTGAAGAGTTCGGTCTCAAGGAAATGTGGAAGTCGCCCAACGGGACGATCCGTAATATTTTGGGTGGTACCGTATTTCGCGAACCGATTATCTGTAAAAATGTCCCCCGCCTTGTGCCCGGCTGGACCAAGCCGATTGTCATCGGTCGTCACGCATTTGGTGACCAATACCGGGCAACGGATTTTCGCTTTCCGGGTGCTGGAAAACTGACGATGAAGTTTGAACCTGCTGATGGCGGTGAAGTGATCGAGCGCGAAGTTTATGATGCACCCGATGCCGGGATCGCCATGGGTATGTACAATCTTGACGAATCCATTCGTGGGTTCGCCCGTGCCTGCTTGAATTACGGCCTCAATCTCGGGTGGCCCGTCTACCTGTCACATAAGGACACCATCCTCAAGCAGTACGATGGGCGGTTTCGCGATATCTTTCAGGAAATTTTTGATGCTGAATTCAAATCTGATTTTGAAGCCAAGGGTATCACTTATCAGGATCGCCTGATTGATGACATGGTTGCTTCTGCGCTTAAATGGCATGGGGAATTCGTCTGGGCCTGCAAGAACTACGATGGCGATGTTCAGTCTGATATTGTCGCCCAGGGATTTGGTTCACTTGGCATGATGTCATCGGTACTTATGACGCCGGATGGTAAAACCGTTGAAGCTGAAGCCGCTCACGGTACAGTGACACGCCATTATCGACAGCATCAGCAGGGCAAGGAAACCTCGACCAATCCCATTGCGTCGATTTTTGCATGGACCCGGGGACTCAGCTATCGCGGCAAGTTCGACAATACGCCGGAAGTCGTTCGTTTTGCGGAAACACTTGAAAAGGTCTGTATTGAGAGCGTAGAAGCCGGATTTATGACCAAGGATCTGGCCCTGCTGGTTGGGCCGGATCAGTCCTGGATGACGACGCAGACCTTTCTTGCCAAGCTCGATGAAAGGCTGAAGGCGGCAATGGATGCCTAAATTGGCGTTTGCATGAAAAAATGGGGAAAGGTCGGTCTGGTTCCGGTCTTTCTTCTCTTGACGGAGAGGGGCGAGTAGCCTAAAAACCGCCCACCTCGGGGCGCTTGCGTCTCGGTTCGTGTTTTTGAAAAGGATCAGCAAGATGTCCAGACGTTGCGCGCTCACCGGCAAAGGTGTTCAGACCGGAAACAACGTGTCGCATGCCCACAACAAGACCCGTCGCCGGTTTCTGCCGAACCTGCAAAAAACTTCGTTGTTGAGTGAAGTTCTCGGGGAGTCTGTTTCCTTGCGTCTCAGCACTGCCGCGATCCGCACTGTCGAGCATAAAGGCGGACTTGATATCTATCTGCTTGATACCAGCGATGCTGATCTGTCTCCGGAAATTCTGCGCCTGAAAAAGCGTGTAAAAAAGGCTGTGGCTGCTAAAGCTGCCTGAGCCCGAATTTCAGACAGGTTTTAAAGGGTCCGCATGTGCGGGCCTTTTTTTGTGGTTTCTGCGCACGTTCGGGATTATTCGCGTTTGTAAAGAATGACCCGCCTGTTGCCTGTATCGGTCACCCACATATAACGCCCGATTGTCTCAACCCCCTGCGGACCGCGCAATCTGCTGGCAAGGGTCGATGAACCGGCGATGCGACCGCGCGGTTTGAACTCAGGGCCGACGATCTTGATCATGTTGTCACCTTCGTCAGCAATCAGTATCAGGCCGTTATCGTCCGATGCTATTCGACCGGGTTGCTTGAAACCAAATTGCCTGCCGGAAAGTTCGCGCGTGAAATTCAGGTCCTGATCAAAAACCAGAATACGTCCGTTGCCGGTGTCGGAAACCAGCACCCGATTTCGGGAATCGCTATGAACATCAAACGGTTCCGACAGAGGAATGTTCGAAGGGCCGGCGGAGGTCACCTGTTTGACAATTTCCCCCTCTCTGATCAGAAGTATGGAGTTGCCACCACTATTGGCAACATAGAGCCGGTCTCCGGGGCCGCCGTCCACGCCCTTCGGCCCGGATATTCCTTCGGATAAGGTTGACAGGTGTTTGATGTTCGGGTCGCCGTCCCGATAAACGCCTTCAAACCTGTAGGTCATGATGCGGTTATTCCGGGTATCGGCGACCAGCAGATCCCCATTATCGGCGAATGCGACGTCTTCCGGTCCGGAGAGGTTCTGTTTGCCGAACTGGCTAAGTTGTTTCAGCTTTCCGGTATCAAGAACCCGGATTTGGTTGCTGCCGGGATCTGCAATCAGCAGGTAAGCGCCGTCTGGTGTGGTGCTGATACCGCTGGGGCTGGAAAAGGTTTTTCCTGACCGATTGAGACTAATTGGGGCAACTCCGTTTTTGATGTCAAAATTCAGCGGTTCAGCGCCGATGCAATCTGTGGAGATCATCAATGACAGACCCAGGAAAACTGATAGCGATATGCGACTCATGTGTTGAAAACCCGATCATAAATTGGCCTGGGCACGCTGGGTATCCAGGCTGAATTGTGTGGAGTGGATGGTCCGCTCTGACGGAAAACAGAGCGTTACTGTGGTTCCTTCGCCGGGCATGCTTTCGATGGCAGCATTGCCAGCCTGCAGTTTTATCATCGAATTGAACCTGAAAACGCGGGGATAGGGGTTCCCGGGTTGCTAAATTCCGGTGGAAATTTAAGCAGGTCAAGATACATGGCGTTGCATTTGACCAGTCTTAAGTCCCCGTCAAAAATGCAGGTTACACAGGGAACATTTTCAAGTGCCGATTGCAGCAAATCCGATTGCCCGGTTTCCAACGGGAGATTTGGTACTGAAAGTGGGGCAACTTTGCTGGACATATTCCCGACGAGTCTTATCCGATTGTATGGCATAGCAGGGTCTGCCAGTTGTTGTTGCTCGGTCTTTATTGTCTTCTGGCAGACCACCATGATTGAGCTCGTTCGCGCGCTATCGACAGTTCGCTCAGAGATAACAGGGGAGTGAGCGACGCTTTTCGTATTCCTGCCTTGTTAATTCCGTTCTCCGCCGCAATCGAATACCACTTATGGGCATTAACTTTATCTTCTGGGCCGCCGATGCCGTTCTCCAGCAACGCACCCAGATAAAACTGGGCACCGGGGTGGTTGGCCCTGGCGGCACGAAGGTACCATTTCCGCGCCGTGTTCTCGTCCTGAGCGGTGCCGATACCTTTCAGGAATCGCCCGGCAATTTCAAACATTTCTGCGGCGTCGTTGCGCTTTGAGGCGGTCTTAAGGTAAGCCTCAAATTGCTGTTGTTTTGCAGTATCGGTTGCCTTCAGTGCGCGCGCTGCGACGCCTGATTTCCGAAGGTGGGCGGTATAACGCTCAAATATTTCAAGTAGTTTCGGGACGTCCGGTTTGCCATATCCCCAGGCTTCGTCCGTATGGATATTTCGTGCCGACATGTAGCGATTGAAATCGCCGCACCAGTTCTGGCGCATGTCACGGCGAAACCTGACCATTTCCGACGAGTCCCGCTTGTAGGCAAAATCCTGATAGGCCTTTTCCTCATGAATAAGGGCGTTGCATTCACGGTCAATTTTGCGGTCCGTTTTGGTCTTGCCCTCCAGGTGCTGCAAACCGTGACCGACCAGTTCATGAACAATAACGGCGGCGAGCTCCTTTTCTGACCATTTGGCCCCGAACCTGCCGACGACGACCCGGAACTCCCTGGAAAAACCGTCGTGTTGAAAATGGTCGGGAAAAAACGCGGCGATAATTTGCGATGCCATATCCGGTTTGGGGAAGGTCGGGTCATAAATGATGACAACCCGCCCCTTGGATTTCAGGCGATCAATCCGCTCGGCGCTAAACGGCGAGGCGGAATAAATCAGTTTGATTGCGCTCTCGATATTGTCCAGTGCCTTGCCTGGTTCAATCAGCTCGATGTCGTAGGGGTTGGGCGAGGGCGGGGCGAGGGCGACAAGATCAACACCCCGATGCTGGCGTTGCAGGGGTTTCGTCATAGGCGTGGCCTGCACATCACCCGCCATCAACCAGCTGCTTACCCATCCGCCAGCAACGGTCAGCATCAGAATTACCCATAACGGTTTTGCCACGTTCATCAAAACTCAATCCCAGTCGGCCTGATGTAAAGGCGGGCCTTCGCTTCCTTCCGGTGCACCACGATCATAACTGAAGGCCTTGTGTTCATCGAAATAGCAGTGATCGTGGATGATAACACTGTCATCATTGATGCACACAATAGCATAATTCGGGTCTTCCCGGCTGGAAATTATCGGTGCCTCTGGATCGAATGTTAATGCCAGCTGATGCGCTGTCGCCTTGACTGTCGAGAACGGGATGCCCCGCCAGCTGCCGTGACAGGCCCGGTGAAGATGGCCAAAAAACAGGTGGCGGACGTTTGGGCAGTTGCTGATCAGGTCGCCAAAGGCCTCACCATTGCTGAGGCGTATGCGGTCAACCCCGTTAATCCCGACGTCCATCGGCGCATGGTGCATAAAAAGAAAAACATCTGCATCCCCCGCATTATCCAGTTCCCCCTGAAGCCAGTCCATGCGCTGATTACAGAACACGCCCCCGGCCTGTCCTTCATCCAGCGAATCCAGCATCAGAAACCGCCCGACGGGTGTGTCGAGCCCGTACTGCACAAACTCGTCATGACCCGTCGGGGTATCTGGAAAAGCGTCCAGAAAGGCCTGCCTGAGGTCATGATTGCCGGGGATCGCATACCACGGAACCGGCAGGGCATTCATGATGTTGCGAAATTCGATAAACGCTGTGGCTTCTCCCCAATGGGTCACGTCGCCCGTGAAAATACAGAACGCGGCGTCCTGATGATGCACCGAAATGCTCGAAACCGCAGCCCGTAGCCGCTCCGCCATATCCATTTCGAAAAGCTGCTGGGGGGGAGCAACCAGATGAGAGTCGGTGAGGTGGATAAACTTCATCGCCCATGATGGTCTCAAGCCGGGCAGGAGATCAAGCCGGAACGATGGCGGGCGTGTCCGGGGACCGGACAGGAAGGCGGACTGAACCCGGGTCGGTAATTCGGGAAACATCGGTTTTTATCGGTATTTTGCCGCCCGTTTGCCCCAGAAATACGGATAAAAACCGATAAATACCGATAAAAACCGATAAAGTTTCATAAAACGGAAAGAAGGGGGGTTGGAATGGCTAATATATGCATTCATGCGTGTGGGTAACATGTGCATCTATGGGCATTTCACCGCCCATTTTATCTGTCAAATGCCCATAAACCCCGATAAATACCCATGAATCCCCATAAGATTTCATAAAACGCTGAATGATACCCGATCCCGCCTGCCTTGCCTTCAGATTGGTCGGGAGCGTGCTTCCTTTTTCATCATGCCCGGATCTTGTCCGGGTAAAACGGTGGATGGGGCGAGCAGAAAAAATACAACAAAATGTGCGTTTTTGCGCTTTTCCGTCTTTTTAGTCGCTATGGAACTGAGGTCCAACTTGAGGCCAATGGCAACACCTTGACCACCACTTCACCGCCAGCACAGCGCGCCGGTCAGTAAACCATTCTTCAAAATCACAAATATGCAAACCCCGAAAGGCAGCCACCGTATCCGCCATCTGAAACAAACCCCGTTGCCCATTTGAACTGCCGGGGCGTCAAATCGAGAGGACTGCAGCGATCAGTGAAAATGCACATTTCCGGCCAAACAACCGATGCAAAATGAAGCAATTTCTGCTATAATGCCCGCACTTTGCAGCCCTTAAAACAAAACCACGGGGGATGTACCATGACCATATCAAACTCCATTCATAACTACCTGAACAGACTGGGGATCGATTATACCCTGTTGCCCCATGATCATACGGAAACGTCGTCGATGACGGCCGAGGTGTCGAATGTGCCGGGCTCGCGTGTGGTCAAGGCGGTTGTCGTCGGGGACGGCGAACGCTACATGATGGCGTTGCTGCCGGCATCGCATCATCTGCGCCTTGACGAACTACAGAACGTGCTGGACCGGGAGGTCGAGCTGGTTCCCGAGGAAGAATTCGCGGTCCTGTTCAACGACTGTGAGGTCGGTGCCGTACCGGCGCTCGGCATGGCCTTCGGACTGGAGGTCGTCGTCGATAAAAGCCTGACTACATTTGGCGACCTGTATTTCGAGGGCGGTGATCACGAAACTCTGGTTCATCTGCAAGCGAAAGCCTTCGAAGGCCTGGTCGCCGATGCGGTTCACGGTCATTTCAGTCGCCACGACAATATTCCGGAATACGGGAGCGGACTCCGTCATTCCAATATGTGAAGTGTCACTGAGAAGGGCTGAGACCCGACGACCAATTCCGGCAACACCTTCCGGAAAGGTCTGAACGGCAGGTCGGTGGGTTGGGAGAATTGACGGGGTGACCGGGGACGGTGTGCGCCGGGTTGTTCAATCACCCGCACCCTTAATGCGCGACCTTCTCGACTGCTGCCTGCAGCGTTAGCTGAAACAGATTCCGCTGTGCGTTTGAGCCGCCGATGCGGTAGATCTGGTCTTTGACCGGTGCCATCAGGCTGGCCGCCTTGTCATATTCGGCGCGGCGATAGGCGATCAGGCCGAGACAGAGGTCGCGACCGATGGTCTCGATGATCTCGCTGTTGGTATTGTTCTCACCCTCGATATAGGCGTGCTGGCTTTCAAGGAACCGTCCGAGCTTCTTTTCGCCACCTGCCGAGACCAGCGTCATCGCCAGATGCGCACCGGCGACGGCGAAAGCGTGGTCGATGATGTCGACCGACCACATGTCGACCAGCCGGTCCCAGCGATCTTCAACATCAATACCCTTGAGTTCCAGACGCCAGAGCAGCGACGTGCAATCGTTCAGGCGGGTCACCATATCCTGATCGCAGTCAGAAATGTGATCATCAAAGATTTGAATAACCCGGTCGATCTTTCCGTTTTCGATCAGCGGCAGGCACTGGTGCCACCAGAGGTGCCCGCGTAGCCACGTCGCGCCGTCCCAGTTCCGGTTGGTGCTCTCCAGCCAGTCAATGCCTTCATCAAACCGTTCTTCCATTTGCAGAACATGGGCGACAGCGTGAACGGCCCAGCAGTCATGGGGCTCGATTTCAACCGCTCTCCGGCCCATGTCTTCGGCCTTGCGGTAATCACCGGCTTCTTCCAGTCCGAAGGCCCCCATGCCCAGCAGAAACCCGTAGTAGGGGATGCTGTCGTCCCAGGCGGGCAGGATGTTCTGCACGGATTGGCGCATGCGCACGGTTTCACCAACAAGATAGTAGGCTTCGTGGGCGCATTTGGCGGCCATCATGTCGTGTGGAAACTCAGTCAGAATGGCGTCCCACATTTGACCGGCGGCGCAGAGCTCGCCGCCTGCGGCCATTTCAAAGGCATCGATATGGGCCTGCTCACGCAGCGTTACCCGGCTGCGACGGGCCTTGGCGGCGCGGAGTTCCAGATTGATCCGGGGATGCACCGAACTGACGCCGCCAAACAGGCGGAGACACCCGGTCAGGCAATACCCCATGGCAAAATCAGGATCGATTTCGGCAATCGTCAGCAGCTTGCCGACCGGCTCGCCACTGAACAGCATGTAGTCGTCCATGGCCTCATTAAAGGCCTGAACCGTTTCCGGCAGGGAGGCGGTGAAATCCAGCCCGAGTTTGTCTGTCGCCATATATTGTTCTCCAGCTCTGAGATCAAATTATTCGTGAATTACCCACACACTTTTTTTCTGCTTCGAATCGTATTCGGCATATCCCAGGGCCTCCGAAAAATCAGCAGGATCGCATTCTTCTTCGTTAACGGCGCAAAATCCGCTGTCTTCGGCAAATACATAGACCCGGTTTCGAATGCTTGCCGCCTCGATCAGAGCGGCTTCAATTGCGTTGTCACGCGATGACATGGTTCCGTCTCCCCATTTTAGTGTCGACTATCTTAATCAACTTTATCCCATTCGCCCCATCATTATTATCCTCCCGAAGGAGGAACCCCGCGTTGATGTTGTTCTTTTGGGTACCACACGCGAATATGGCTCCGCAGGATGGGGTTAACCAGCTATTATGACGCAAGACACCAGGATTTATCAGTTCGATTCCGCCATCGTCCGCCAACCGTCCTTTTCGGTGACTGACGGGTTGCGGGCCGGTGGAGGAGGCGATCCCACATATGACGGGGTGAAGGCAGAACATGACGCCTACATCACGGCACTGGAGACTGCCGGTGTCACCGTGCAGGTGCTTGGGGCGCTGGAAGAATTTCCGGATTCGATTTTTGTCGAAGACCCGGCGCTGGTTTATCGGGAGGGGGCAATTGTACTGCGCCCCGGCGACAAAACCCGGAGCGGTGAAGCGGCGGTGATTGCGCCGGTCCTGCGCGCCGAGTTTGATCAGGTGCTGGATCTGCCCCGGGGGTTCGTCGATGGCGGTGATGTTCTCAACACCCCGGAATCTGTGATGATTGGCCTGTCCGAACGGACCACACGCGAAGGCGCAGAGGCGTTGGTTGAATGCCTTGCTCAGCTGGGCCGTAAAGGCCTGATCTTCAAAACGCCAGAAAACGTCCTGCATTTCAAATCGGATTGTTCGTTGCTTGATGATGAAACTATCCTTGCGACAGCACGGTTGGTGTCGTCCGGTGTATTCAATGAGTTCCGCACGATTTTAACGCCTGACGGGGAAGAAGCTGCAGCCAACGCGCTTCGTATCAACGACACGATTTTGCTGAGCGAGGATTGTCCTGAAACCCTGAACCTTCTGACCAGAGCGGGATACAACGTGGTGACTTTGCAGATATCGGAAATTGCAAAAATTGACGCCGGGTTATCGTGCATGTCGTTGCGCTGGCTGGCGGGGTAATCAGAGAAAGTCAGCGGGTGAGGGTCACCAAAATAAATCCTGAGCAGATGACTTCATCTGCGACGACATATTTGTATCAGAATTATCCCTAGGCGCGCCTGCGCATCGGTGCGTCTTCTTCGAACAGTTCGGCCAGCGAGTTCATCATCGTACCCCCCAGTTCTTCGGCATCGATCAGGGTCACAGCGCGGCGATAATAGCGGGTCACATCATGGCCGATCCCAATCGCTGTCAGTTCAACGTCCGAGCGGTTCTCGATAAAATCAATGGCGTCTCTGAGATGACGTTCAAGATAGTTCCCCGGATTGGCGCTGAGCGTCGCATCATCAACCGGCGCACCATCGGAAATGACCATCAGAATGCGGCGTTGTTCAGGTCTGCCGAGAAGGCGGTTATGTGCCCACATCAGCGCTTCGCCATCGATATTCTCCTTGAGCAACCCTTCGCGCAACATCAGGCCGAGGTTGAGGCGCGCCCGGCGCAGGGGTGCATCGGCACTTTTGTAAACGATATGGCGGAGGTCATTCAGACGTCCGGGATTTTTCGGCTTGCCCGCCTCGACCCAGCGTTCCCGTGACGAACCGCCTTTCCAGGACCGGGTGGTGAAACCAAGCACCTCAACCTTGACACCGCAGCGTTCCAGCGTGCGGGCCAGAATATCGGCGCTCATGGCGGCAACGGTAATGGGTCTGCCGCGCATGGAACCCGAATTGTCGATCAGCAGCGAAACCACAGTGTCCCTGAATTCGGTGTCGGTCTCGCGTTTGAACGACAACGGATGAACAGGGTCGGTGACAACGCGGGACAGCCGACCGGCATCAAGAATACCTTCTTCCAGATCGAACTCCCACGACCGGGTCTGCTTGGCCAGCAGGCGGCGTTGCAGGCGGTTGGCAAGCCGCGACACGACGCCTTGCAGGTTGGCAAGCTGCTGGTCCAGCTGGTGGCGAAGACGGCCAAGCTCTTCCGGATCACAAAGGTCTTCGGCACCGACGACTTCATCAAATTCGGTCACGTAAGGCCGGTACAGCATCTGGAAATCGGGGTCATTGCGGCGATTGTTATCGTCCCACATGCTCGGGCCAGCCGGTTCATCCTCGCCGCTACCGGCCATCATTTCATCATCGCCAGCGTCTGAAAAATCGCCCTCGTCGCCCATTTCCGATTCGCCTTCAAGGCCGGTCATGGCGCCGTCTTCGGTTTGCTGCGAATCACCTGCGTCGGGATTTTCCTCGCCCGGATCATCGCTGTTATCATCGCTGTTATCCTGATCATCAGAATCCATCGACTGGGAATCGTCGTCGGTCAGGTCAAGGGCGTCGAGAATTTCAGAAACCAGATCGGCAAAGTGTTCCTGATTGTCGGCGCAGGTTTCGATCTGGCGGAGCTTGTCACCAACCTGCGACTCCAGATCGGCACGCCATAAATCCATCAGCTTTTTCGCGCTGTCGGGGGCCGGTTGACCGGTCAGATGTTCGCGGACCAGCAGGCCAACGACATCGGGCAACATGGCGTCGTTCTTTTCGGTAACACCCGCGTAACCGCGGGCCTTGCAACGTTCATCCAGCAGGGCATGCAGATTGTGGGCGACGCCGGTCAGGCGCGCCGCACCGAGGCTTTCGCAGCGGACCTGTTCAACGGCTTCATAGACCGCGCGCGCTTCCGGGCCTTTCGGCATGTGGTCATGGTGAAGGGTTTCGTTGTGATAGCGCAATCGAAGCCCCAGCGCATCGGCAACCCCGCGAAGTTTGGTCAGGCCGTTCGGATCGATTTGGCCGCTTGGCGCAGGCAACTGGACCTGATTGCCGCTAACCGAGGCACCGCCCGGCGAGAAGTTTACGTTAACTTCCTCATCGCGATGACCGGCAATCGCCTTCAGCGTCGATGCAGTGACGCGCTTGACCAGATCATTGGGGTCTTCGACAGGCATAAGCCAAAACCTTAACTATCAGAACCTTAACTATCAGAACCTATTGTGCAGCCGTCAGCGGATACGGTCAGGCAACGGCGCTGGCAGCTGAATCAGCCAGATCTTCACCCATACAGCGCTGGTAGTATTCGGACACTACCGAACGCTCCAGTTCGTCACATTTGTTAAGGAAGGTGACGCGGAAGGCGTAGTTCATATCGTTGAAAATCGCCGCGTTCTCGGCCCAGGTGATCACGGTGCGCGGCGACATCACGGTTGAAATATCGCCGTTCATGAAGCCGTTCCGGGTCAGGTCGGCAAGTTCGATCATCGAAGCAACCTTCTCCTGGCCTTCCGGGGTTTCGTAACCCGGAACCTTCGACAGCACGATTTCTTTCTCGGCTTCGTGCGGCAGGTAGTTAAGCGTGGCGACAATGTTCCAACGGTCCATCTGGCCCTGGTTGATTTGCTGTGTCCCGTGATAGAGGCCCGTTGTATCGCCAAGACCGATGGTGTTGGTGGTCGAGAACAGGCGGAACCACGGGTTCGGCTGGATGACGCGGTTCTGATCGAGAAGTGTCAGTTTGCCTTCGACTTCGAGAACACGCTGGATAACGAACATCACATCCGGACGACCGGCATCGTACTCATCGAATACAATGGCTGTCGGCGTTTGCAGCGCCCAGGGTAAAATCCCTTCGCGGAACTCGGTAATCTGTTTGCCGTCGCGGAGCACAATGGCATCCTTGCCAACCAGATCGATACGGCTGATGTGGCTATCAAGATTGATCCGGATACATGGCCAGTTGAGGCGCGCTGCGACCTGCTCAATGTGGGTCGATTTCCCGGTTCCATGATAACCCTGAATCATGACCCGGCGATTATGGGCGAAGCCCGCCAGAATGGCCAAAGTGGTGTCGTGATCGAAGCGGTAGGCATCATCGATCACTGGTACATGTTCTTCACTTTCGCTGAAGGCCGGGACCTCGATATCGCTGTCGATACCAAATACCTGACGGACGGAAACGGTGATGTCCGGTTTCCGGTTGATAAGATTTTCGCTGGGTGAAGCAGTGGTCGACATCGTTCTGGTATCCGTGTTTTGAGGTTGGTGTCAGGAAAATGCGTATAACAGATGGTGGATGACGTAGGGGGTTCGGGGTTTTCAGTCAAGGAAACAATCGTCAAAACTCTTTCCCCGGTGGGGAACGGATCGGGCGATTGTCGGCCTGTCAGGCGCTAGGCAGCGAGGAATTCAAGCAACACCCGGTAGGCCTGATTGACTTCCTTGATCTTGTCATCCGACGCGCCAGCGTCCGACTGGCCGCCCTGTCCCGCTGCATCGGGGTGATAGCGTTTGACCAGTTCCTTGTAACGCTGTTTGACACTGGCAGCTGTTATCGGGCCTTCAATCGAGAAAACAGCCAATGCATTGCGTTGCTCCGGCGTGGCGGCGGGGAAGTATTCCGTATTTGACTGATGATTGCGCGGGTCGCGTTCCTCGAAAATGCCGAGCGGATCGTCCAGCTGGCTTGGGTCGAAACCGCCATATTCCGCACCCAGCAGGTTATTTGATCCCAACCGCCATGTCGGACGTCGCCAGACCGTATCGCGGCGCACATCAGCCTCGACCTCATCGTCGCTCATGCCTTCGTAATAGTTCCATGACTTGTTGTATTCGCGCGCGTGGTCCTTGCAGAACCAGAGAAATGTCTTCAGTTCGTCGGGAGATTTCGGTGCCCGGCAAAGCCCTTCGTCCTGACAGTCGGGCCACTCGCACGCCTTGGTGCCGGGTTCCGATGGGTGACGATGGCGCCTGAGCAGGTCGCTTTGTAATTCAACAGCCATAATCCTAACTATGCTGATTTCTACTGTCAGGAACAAGGGCGCTATTTGTTGTTTAATATGATATGATGGTGTGATGTAAAAATAGTAGAATCGTCATTTGAAATTCTCGCTATTCTTGGTGAAAATTGCAGTGATGGGCCGAATATAAGATTTTCGCGGCGAACTTAATTCAGAGTAGTGTTGTATGTTGGCAGGGAATCCGCGATTATCCTTGTCATACGTAGAGATATTCTGTGGAGATACCATGAACAACAGTTTAATTAGCCGTAATGTGACCGTTAATGGTCATCGGACCAGCCTTCGGCTCGAGCAGGTGACGTGGGATGCTTTGGATGATATCTGTGCCGCCGAAGGTCTTGGCGTACACGAAATCTGTTCCATGATTGATACGCAGCGCGTTAATTCCAGCCGCACATCTGCCGTCCGGACATTTATCCTGAGCTATTTCCGCAATGCGGCAATTGAATCCGGTGCGCTTTCCAAAAGCCGTGGTGGCAAGGTTCTGCTCAAGGCCAGCGCCTGAATTTTACGGATTTTCGGGTTCTGCCGACTCCTGGAAAAAATCCGGCCAGCGTTGTTTGACGATCGGTCCGTCTTCAGCATAAGCGATGCAGGTGTTGAGTACCGCCGGACGCTCTGACGGGTCGGGTCTGCCTTTTTCACGCCGACGCTTTGGAATGATGGTCTGGTAGGCCGTCACCGCAACAGGTCCGCTCAACAGATCACGAAGATGCGTGCATCCCGCTGTGCGCCCCATAACCCGTGCGACTTCGCGTCGCCAACCGGCACCGATCTTCACACCTTTCAGGTCCGCAAACGCGCCGGTTATCGTCGAGCAGACACCATAGGGTGATGATTCGGTGGAGGCTTCGGCATTCTGGATCACCATATCGGTGTCGATTGTCAGCCGGATCAGCATGTGGTGAATATGCTCGCCACTGGCGATCCCACCGCGACTCATGTTCTCGAACGAATAGGTCTTGGTATCGGTAATCGAACCCTCGATATCCCACAAGCCGTCGTCACGCTGAAATCCCATGCATTTTATATCACGGGTGTGCAGGTGCTGGCGGGGAGCGGGTTTTGATAGTGGCATGGCGGTCTCCAGTAACGTCAGGCGGCTTCAGCCTGCAAATAGTGTCGGTTCAATGGAAGTGACAGGTTGCTCACATTCGCACGAATACTTCAATTCAAGTGGTCCTACAATCGACAGTTAAACAGACGTGGTCATTTTTGACCTCCGACTCCGGGGGCGTAACGGAAAAATGAGGGTTGTCTGTGACGCGGATTATTGATCCTGAGCGGATATTGCCCTCAGTCTTTAATTGGTCCGCTGCCGACCCTGGGATGAGGTCGAGCGCCGTCAGAAACAGCCATGCACAGGACAATTTCCTCGGGACGTGGTGCGTCGGCGACCATCACAGTCATGGTATCAAAATGATCAAATGACCAAGCCTCGTCCTTGTGCCCGAGCGGCAGGTCGATAGGAACGCCAGCACCGGCAATTTTTGCGTTCGATGGAATCAAGGCCTTGCCGCCGCCGACTGCTGAACGCATCGGTTTGCCCAACTTCGGATGGATCATTGCTCCACCGTGCTCCAAATCACCGGAAACGCCGACAATAGCTGCTTTTCCGTAGCTGACGGGTGGTCGAGAAAGCATATCTACGGCATCGCCTATAAGTCGTTCGCCAAGCTGACCACCTCTATCGAATAGTGATGATAAATCCTCAACATAACGCCCGGCAAAAGGGTTTTGGATGACGGCTAATGCGGCGACTCGGGTTATCGGATCGCAAGCTTTGCCAAACCCGTCCGTCTCTATGGTTTCTATGATCATCATGGTCTTGCGAACTTGCATATTCGTTATCCTTTCTCGCTTATTAGACGGGCATTTTCGATTGCAATGACACTCTGGACAGCAAATATCCGGGCAATCTCCAGACTCTTCTTGTCGAAAGGCCTCACTTGTTGGCGATAAATGGTAAAAGCGCCGATCAGGCGTTCGCCCGCGAGCATAGGTATCGCCGCAAATGAGCGTGCGCCGCCAAGATCTACCGTTGCATCCCTGAGCGGATCGCCGCGCCGGTAGATTTCTTCGGCGCAAACGTCGGCAATGTTGACGATATCCCGATTGGCAACAATGCGTCCCAGTGCGGTTTGAGAACCGGCTTGGATTGTACCTTGATTGGAGAACCATTCTTTAAAGGCCTGCGGAATTCCCTTTGTAAACGTGGACCGGAATCCGTCCGTTGCAGTGTATTCGAGAAGGAGCCCGAACTCGGCATCGCAAAGCTCTAGCGCATAGCCGAGGACGGCGGCGATAACTTTCTCCAACTCGCCGTTGGAACCGCTTATAATTTTGAGGACTTCACCAAGTGCGCGTTCCCGGCTTATAGCTTCCTCCAGGCTAAGCGCCAGCTCAGAAATCAGTGCCGCCTGTTCTCCTTCTGCAATGTATGCCGGGCGACCGCCTTCAAGCACCTTGTGAAGTTCGAGTTTCGAGGAGACCCCGAGTTTCCGATAGATCGTCGCCAAATGGGTGCGCACTGTTGAGGGTGCGATACAAAGACGCTCGGCGATTCTGTGATAGTTATCGCCGTTGGCATAGGCCTGCGCAATTTGGCGTTCTCTCGGGCTCAGTCCATCTTCACGCACGGATTATTCCATTCAATTCCAACCCCTGCTTCGGCAAAGGCGTACTCTGACAATACTGCTGTGAGTTTCGCCCGACTATACGGCAGATGCTGTAGACAGAATACTGCAAATGCAGCAACCAGAATACTGCATGGGGACGATACCTGACGTCGTCAGCTCAATTTATCTTTAAATCCAATCGTACCATGCGGCAGGGGAGCGAGTAGTTGGATAAATCGCGATGGCTGGTATTGGCGGTGGTTTTCGTCGCTCGAACATCAATGGGTTACCAATTCCAAACGATCGGTAGCGTTGGCCCGGTAATGGTTGCCGAACTGGCTATTGATTTCGCAATCCTTGGATCGTTGATCGGCATCTACAAACTTCCCGGTGTGATCCTGGCGTTTCCCAGCGGATTGTTGGGCAATCGATTTGGCGAGAAACCGATGCTGATCGCTGGCATGGTCCTGATGGCGGTCGGCGGTTTTATTACAGCCTGGTCTGACGTGTTCAGCATTGTTTTTGCAGGGCGGGTTATAAGCGGTGCGGGTGCTGTGCTGTTCAACGTCCTGTCCGCAAAATTGATCGCTGATTGGTTTGCCGAAAAAGAGCTGACGCTGGCTTTTGCCATTCACGTCAACAGTTGGCCGCTCGGCATCGCCCTCGGTCTTGCTACTCAGGCAAGCCTCGCTCAGTCCTTTTCCGTGAACGGTATGCTCTCTACCTCCGCAATTTTCTGCGTAGTGGGGGGCGTCCTTTTGGCGGTGGGGTCGCGGGACTGCCCGAGAGCCGATGAACATGACACCCCTCGACCCGCGCGGGCGGGTTTCACATTACACGAATTCATTTTGATTTCCCTGGCCGCCCTGATCTGGCTGTTGTTCAACGGAAATCTGATACTGGTTGTCAGCTTTGCTCCGACCTATCTGACGGCAATGGGCCATGATATTGCGGCTGCGGGAAGACTGGTCAGTGTCGGAACGTGGCTTGGTATCGTGTCTGTTCCCTTGGGCGGCTTAATGGTGCAACGAGGGATTTCGGCGGATCGGTTTATGGCGCTAACGTTCCTTGCGGGCAGCACCGCCACTTTCGCTATCGTTTGGCTTGATGATCCGTTTCTAGCCTTTATTGCCTTCGGCGTTCTCGCCTGGGCTCCCGCCGGCCCAATATTCGCCCTTCCGGTGGCCGTTTTAAAGAAAGCCAATCGGGCTATCGGCATGGGAATATTCCTCAGCTATTATTATCTCGGCATCGGATTATTTGCGCCGCTCGCGGGATATTTGAGCGACCGCAGCGGTGATCCGGCGACACCAATCACCTTTGCCGCCTGGCTGCTGATTGGGGCGTTGCTGATGCTTGTTTTGTTTCGGGTCGTTAGCAGACCACGCCGTAGCCTGACTGCAATTGTGGAACTCCAATGATCAAAGTTGGCTCTGCGATCTTTAGTGAGAGAGCGGTGAGCGCCACCTGACGGGTAGCCTGTTCATGACTCCAAGCAGAAACAAAATCGAAAAATCAAACGCTGCGGTATTGACTGTCCGGATGTGTCTATTATAAACCTAACGAATGTTAGTTAGAATTATAATGCTCAGAAAAATATCATGAACCAGATATCCGGGGACAGGAACAGTACCGTCAGGCGCGATAACCGGCTGGAAACTGTGCTTGATTCCGCCGCCCGGTGTTTTTGCGAACGTGGGTATGATGCTGCCTCAATGCGCGATATCGCCCGCGACGCCGGAATGAAGGCGGGGTCGCTCTATTACCATTTTTCATCCAAGTCCGAGTTGCTGGTCGCTGTCCATGAAGAAGGGATTCGGCGCATTACCGCGCTGGTGAAGGCTGCACTGGTAAAGCCCGGGTCGCCGCGCAATCGGCTGGAAGCGGCCATGGTTGCGCATCTGGAAGCATTATTGGGTGGCGGCGACTATGCCCAGGTGGTGATTCGCGAATTGCCGGAAATGAGTGATGAACAACGCAGCCGGTTGATTGGCCTGCGTGACGATTATGAGGATATTTTCAAGAGCCTGATCGATGCGTTGCCGCTGAAAGACGCGCGGGCAAGGCGGCATTTGCGCCTGCTTCTGTTTGGCGCATTGAACTGGACCCGCACATGGTATCAGCCCGGCGATGAAACGCCCGGCGATATCGCCAGTGGTTTTCTCGATTTGATCAAGCAAAGATGAGGGCAGGAATTCAAATGGAAGCAGCACAGTTGGTTGGTGTGGTTAATGATCTTTCCGGGCGCATGGGACGCCGGCCCAAGGTGATGGTCACCAAAATCGGGCTTGATGGGCATGACCGCGGATCGCGGCTGGTCGCCGGATTTCTCCGCGATGCCGGAATGGAGGTTATCTATACCGCGCCCTGGCAGGAAATAACCCATGTCGTCAATCAGGCGCTGGAAGAAGATGTTGATGCCATCGGGGTAAGTTCGCTGGCGACAGACCATCTTCTGGTGCCGAAGCTCATGGACGCGCTTCGACGTGCCGATATGGCCGACGTGATTGTCGTTGTTGGCGGGATCGTACCTGACGAGGATGTGACAATGCTGAAGAAAGCAGGGGTTTCGGAGGTTTATCATCCCGGAACATCACGAGAAGAAATTGTAACCGGCCTGAGCGAATTGATATCACAATCATGGCCCGAAGCTGAAGGATCTGAAGATGACGGATAACAGGACTTTTGATCAGGCCAAAGCTGCGTGGCAACAGGAATACGCCAGACAGATCAGCCCTGAAGACAGGCGTATAAACCGCTCCGGTATTCAGATCGATCCGCTCTACACACCGAAGGGTGACGATACGGCTGCTTACATGGACACCCTGGGGTTTCCGGGGCAGGAACCGCGCACGCGGGGAATTTATGCCAGCATGCATCGGGGCCGGGCCTGGAGCCAGCGCCAGCTTATCGGTCTGGCGACACCGAGAGAATACAACGAACGGATGCGCGAGATTGTCAGCGCCGGCGCGACCGCGCTCAGCATGATTCCATGTAATTCGGTTTACCGGGGATATGATATCGACGAGGTTGATCCGCTCCTGCTCGGGACATGTGGAACGACCATCAATACGGTCGACGATATGTCGGTATGTCTTGACGGGATATCGCAAGAGGATATGTCGGTATCGCTGAATGATCCCTTGCCGTTTACCCTGTTGGCGCTGTCTCTGGCCAATGCAAAACGCCGGAACGTACCGCTTTCGGCAATTTCCGGCACATCCAACCAGAGCGACTATATTTCCCATTTTGTTGCCAACCACATGTTTCTAAGACTGTCGCTGGAAGGCTCGCGACGGGTTCTGACCGACCACATCATCTATGCCAACCGGCACCTGCCAAAATGGAACCCGGTCTCCATCGTCGGCCAGCACATGCAGCAGGCCGGTGCGACACCGGCGCAGGCGATGGGGCTGACGCTGTCGACGGCTATCCAGTTTGCCGATGATTGTCGGGCGAAAGGTCTGGATCCGGATGAATATTTGCCGAAATTCACCTTCTTTTTCGACATCTCGATCAGCTTTTTTGAAGAGATCGCCAAATTCAGGGCCGGTCGGCGGATATGGAGCCGCATTGCCAAAGAACGCCTTGGTGCCAAAGACCCCCGTTCGCAACGCTTCAAGTTCCACGCCCAGACATCCGGCGTTGACCTTACCCGCCAGCACCCGCTGAACAACATCGCCCGTGTTGCGACACAGGCGATCTCGGGAATTTTCGGTGGCCTTCAGTCGATGCACAGCGATGCCTATGATGAGGTTCTGAGTACCCCAACCAAAGAAGCCGCGAAAATTGCTGTGGCGACCCAGAATATCCTGCGCGAAGAAGCACATCTCTGTGATGTCATCGATCCGCTGGGTGGTTCCTACTATGTCGAAACACTGACTGACGAAATGGAGCATAAAATTCTTGAAACCATGGATAGGGTGGCCGAGGCCGGGGGTATGTTTGCCGCTGTTCGCGACGGCCTGGTGCAGAGGATGATTGGTGAATCGGCAATGGAATTCCAGAGCCGGGTTGATTCCGGAGAACAGAAGATTGTTGGCGTAAACGCATTTATTGATGATGAGGAACCGACGCGGATTGCCGCCCTCGAACGTCCGGACCCGATGTTGATTGACGCACAACTCAAGCGGTTCAAGGCGTACAAGGAAAATCGGTCGGCCAGCGAAGTAACCGGCGCGCTTGATGCCATTTCGCGGGCAGCCGGAGATGATACGGAAAACATATTTGAGAAAGTCGTCGCTGCTGCCGAAGCCGGAGCGACGCATGGCGAAATTTGTGCCCGCGTTCGAAAGGACCTCGGGTTCGGTCAGCCGCTGATTGCCGCATGAGTATGATCAGGGAGCGGTTGCGAAGTTCTACGGAAAACGATCCGTTTTCCCAACTTCTGGATATGCAGCTTGTCGATGGCGGGCAGGGGTTCGCCATCGTCGGCATGGTGGTCTCAAAAAAGCACATGAACTTTCTTGGCGGCGGTCACGGGGGGGCGATATTTGCGCTGGCTGACATGGCTTTTGGGTTGGCGTCCAACTCCCATGACAAGATCAGCATCGGTATTGATGCCCACATTGCCTATGTAAAGGGAGTCGGGGAAGGGGACTCGTTGCTGGCCGAAGCCCGCGAAATATCACGAACCCGGAAAACCGCCGTCTATCGGGTTGAAGTCATTAGCGAGGAGAAAATGATCGCGACCTTCACCGGCACTGTGCACGTCTCAAATCGCGATCATGAGAGTTAGGAGCAGGACCCTAGAAGCGGGGCCAATCAAGCCCCGTAACGGTCACCAAACACAAAAGCTTCGGTTTCGCGAATATCTTCTTCCAGCGCTTCCTTGACCGATGCATACAGGTCACGAATGGAAACCACGGCCACGCATTTGCCGTCTTCCTCGACCGGCAGGTGCCGGTAGTTTCTGGATTGCATCAACTCCAGAGCGTCACCGGCAGAATCGTCTGGAGAAAGAGTGTCAGGGTTGGCGGTCATGATTTTGCTGATAGGGGTTGATTCCGCATCAATGCCCTGAGCGATCACGCGCTGGGTCATGTCGCGTTCGGTAACAATCCCGGTAATGTTTGACTCATCATCGACTACAATCATGGCGGCAATATTTTTGCTGGCCATAACCTTGGCTGCGTCCTGAACTGAGGCGCCTACTTTCATCGTGGCAATAGAGCTGCGTTCCACAATATCCGGTACGATTTTTCGTTGCATCACTACCCTCTCCCTTCTGTTCTATCCTTGAAGTCAATTCTAGGGCATTCAAGGGGGGGGCGCGCAAGAGGGAA
>JAJFIJ010000281.1 GCA_021775105.1 Rhodospirillales bacterium
ATAAGGAAAAATTTTGGCCCGTCCTTTGTGAGGCGCTTGGACGTAATGACTGGGCAGTGGATCCAAGATTTTCCAAGTTTCCAGACCGGGCTGAAAATCGTGAGGTGATTCAGGAGATGCTGGACGAGGTGCTGTCTGAAAAATCAACAGTAGAATGGCTGGAATTGTTCTCGGGTGTTGTCCCGTCTTCTCCAGTCAATGATATTAAAGAGGCGCTTGAAAATCCGTTTGTCACTGACAGCGACCGCCTGCAAACCGTCAAACTTGACGGGTACGGCGAATACAAAATGCTTAATTCACCGATTAAATGTACTGGTGATCAAACACCGGCCATTCCGGCCCCGAAATTGGGGGCCCAGACAGAAGAATTACTCAACGAACTCGGCTATGATAAAGAGCAAATTGCACTGCTAAAAGATGAAAGCGCTATTTAATTACTCAATAGCATCGGTTGGGCGCTCCGGCAGAGTAATCTATCTGCTTATAGCGCGGCTGACCTCAAGGCTTTATATAAACCCGACCATGTATGTCTCGGACGTTACCTATCTTCAACTGTACCTGAAAGAGAGATTGGCATGATTTTCCCAAAACAAACGGCAGAAAAATTATGGGAACTCATGGAAAGAGACCCGAACTGACCAAGCCTTGGGCAAGGTTGGAGAAGGTTCAAGGTGATAGGAAAAAATTACTTTCAAAAGGTATCATTAATGCACGGAATATCGGAAAATATCCTACTCTTAAATCCTGAACCTGAGGTTTGCCTGGGTCCAGGAAAATTCATTGATTGTTCTCATCCTGATATTGTCTCTTTTGCCCACTCCGCTACGGAAGGTATTGATAAGCCTATTGCCAAGGCTGTTGCCTTATATGGAAAAGTGCGAGACGGCGTCCGGTATTCACCTTATCGCCCGTATACGACCTTAAAAACCTATCTCGCCAGCACCTGCCTGATTGATGGAAGTGGCTGCTGTGTTGAAAAGGCTGCCCTATTGGCGGCGTGTGCCCGTGTTGAGGGTATTCCTGCACGTTTGGGTTTTGCCAACATAAGGAACCATCTCTCCAGTGCCCGCCTGCTGGACTATCTGGAAACCGACATGTTTTATTGGCATGGTTATACTGAGCTTTGGCTCAATGAACGGTGGGTGAAAGCGACCCCAACATTCGACTTGGGTTTGTGCGAGAAATTCGGAGTTCTTCCGTTGGAGTTTGACGGATGCAACGATTCCGTCTTCCACCCTTATGACGCCAAGGGCCAAAAACATATGGAATACCTCACGGAACGCGGTAGTTTTTCTGACGTTCCAGCGGACACGATCATGGAAGAACTTAAAAAAATCTATCCCAAATTGATTGTAGCGATTGAGGGTGTAGTGGACGATTTTCACCAAGAGGCTCGCCCATTAACTTCTTAAACTGAACCCATCCGGTGAGCCCGCAGTTGATTTTAACTCAACTAAAAGATAGTCGGATGACCAGCATATAAACGCAAAGGAGAGGACCATGTCCGGCAATGTATTGACAGCAGAGTGGGCACCGAAAATTTCTAATTTTTCATACCAGCATATTGGTGTTGATCAGGTTGCCGGGGCAATAGGGGCATCGATCCGGGGTGTCGATATCGCCGATGATCCGACAGACGAAATCATTGCCGAAATACGACAAGCACTGGATGACCATTTGGTGATATTTTTCCGCGATCAGGACATCACCCCACTTCAGCAACTGGCATTTGCCAAACGGTTCGGAAACGTTATTGAATATCCTCTTGTCCAAGGGCTGGAAGAGTGCCCCCAGGTCGCGCCAGTCGTTAAGCTAGCCGACGAGCGGGTAAATTTCGGTGGCCTTTGGCATGCGGATACAACCTATCTGGATGAACCCCCGATGGGAGCTATTCTACTCGCAAAAGAATTACCTCCGTTTGGTGGAGATACGATCTTCGCCAATCAACAACTGGCTTACGAGACGTTATCGGATGGGATGAAAAATATCCTTGATAATCTCACGGTAATTCAGAGTTCGAAAAAAGCCGCTGTCACGCGAACGCGTGAAGATCGGTTAAAAACAGGGGCCATAGGCGGCAATTCCGATGAAGGGCTTGTCGCCGAACACCCGGCAGTCATCCGTCATCCCCGCACGGGGAGGAAGTCCTTATTTATCAACTCCGGCCATACTGTACGCTTTAAGGAAATGACTGAGGACGAAAGTGCCCCGATCTTGGATTACCTCTACCAACATCAGGTGCGTCCGGAATTTACTTATCGGTTTACCTGGCAGGTTGGCTCTATTGCATTTTGGGACAATTTTTCCTGCCAGCACAATCCTGTCAACGATTATCACAACTACAAACGCGTGATGCACCGGGTAACAATAGGCGGTGGTCGACCGAAACGCTAAAAAACATCGCTTCAGCTAAACGAGGCAAACTCGATAAAAATGGAACCCATTCCGTTTTTTATTGAGTATCTGTAATCGAGAGTGCTAGATTGTAAGAGAGGTGGGTTGGTCAGTGTATTCGAAAAACCGACCTTGAACTTATAACCACTGGTTCACTTCAAAACGATTGAAAGGGAGGAGAAAGAATAATGAAGATGTTTCTTAAACGTCCAATGCTTTCGGTACTTAGTATGGGAATTTTGGCAGCCGGCTTGGCCCAAATACCGAGTTCAGTTGAAGCCAAGACATTACGCTTCACGACACAGCTGCCGGGAAAGAATTTTGCCACTAAGAATGCCGTCCAGTTCATAAAGTGTGTTGGAGATCAGACTGATATCAAGATTGAACTCTATGATTCAGCTCAGCTTTATCGGGATAAGGAAGTTCCTCAAGCAGTTGCGTCGGGTGCGATTGATATGGGCATGAGTACATCCGCACGATTTGCGGGGACGATTCCGGCCATTGAGATCTTATATGTGCCGTTTGCAACCGGAAACCGGGAAGAAACAATTGCCATGTTGTCGCCTGGAGCAGAAGTCAGAACGTTGATTGATGACGCACTGTTAAAGACTGGTGTGCGCCCTATATGGTGGATTGATTATGGTAGCGCCGTTTTCCTTTCCAAGAAGAAGAGGCCGATCCAGGTGCCATCGGATCTGAAGGATATGAAGGTTCGCGTCTTTGGAAAAACCTTGGGTGATTTTGTTATTGCCAATGGAGGAGTCGCAGCCTTAACGTCCGGGTCTGAGCAGTTTGTGGCCTATCAGCGAGGAACGGTCGATGCTGGAATGACGGGAATTGCATCCGTAAAATCTCGTAAACTTTACGAGGTCATGGATGTCGTGACTTATTCTCAACATGCCTATATCGAGTTCATAAGCCTTATCAACGAAAAGGTATGGCAATCCCTATCCAAGTCTGAACAGGGAGTCATGCAGAAATGTGGTCTGGAAGCAGAACTCGCCCAACGTACTGCGGTTGAAAGTGTTGAAAAAGAAGCCGAAGAATTTATCACGAGCAAAGGAACGAAAGTTATTAAACTTTCCCCTGATGAAGTTGAAATGTGGCGAAAGTCCAGCAAGCCGGTAGTTGATGCTTATGTTAAGAACTCCGGTGAATTGGGGCAAAAAATCCTGAAGGCTGCTGCAAAATACCGGAAGTAACGCTCCGTATCAGAAAGTATAGGCGGGGGCGAGCATGATATCGTTTCGCCCCCGCACAGTGCCGTTATGACTAGGGTGGGCCTGTTTTCATGGTTGGTATGATCGATTGGCTTAGCGACCGCTTGGGCACGGTTGCTTCAGCAATATTTTTTGTTATCGGTTTGATGATTTCGTACGAGGTTGTGGCGCGATATGTTTTTACAGCGCCGACGACGTGGGCGGAAGAAGGTGCGCGTTTGCTCCAACTTTGGGCGACCTATCTTGCCATGGGCGCAATTCTCAAGAACGGGGCATTGATTCGTATCAATGCCCTCACCATAAAGCTGCCGCTGAATATTCAGCGTATTCTAGAAGTCGTATCACTGATCTGGATTATAATTTTCAGCCTTTACGCCTTCTGGCTAGGTATCGATATCGTAGTCGAAAGCGTACAAGTTGGGCGTGCTACGGCAACTATGAACCAGGTTCCAAAATTCTGGACAGAATCAGCTATTCCTGCGGGCTTTGCGGTCCTTATTTTACAGGCATTGGCTCAAATCTGGCGCGTACTCAAGGGCCAGCTCTAGGGTGTAAGGGGGTGTTTCCCCCGATTAAACAGGAAGGAAGTCCGGATCGTGACTAGCTTTGTTATATTGGCCGTATTGCTCGGTCTTCTCCTTTTGGGAATCCCTATCGCTTTTACGCTGGGTGGACTCGGCTTAATCCTTCTTCTCATTGAAGGGTTCAATCCGATAATGATCCCTCAGGGCCTGTACGCGAGCATGGATAATTTTATCCTTCTTGCGGTTCCGTTGTTTCTTTTGATGTCAAACATTCTGTTGAAGGGCGGAGTCGGTCGGGACCTTTTCGCTGCAGTGCAGAGCTGGGTCGGACACTGGCCGGGCGGTCTGGGAGTCGCCACCATTGCGTCCTGTGCCTTGTTCGCGGCAATTTCAGGGTCATCCGTGGCAACTGCGGCGACAATCGGTACGGTTGCCATTCCGGAGATGAGCAGCCGTGGCTATGACAGACGGTTTATACTTGGCCTGTTAGCGGCAGGTGGAACACTTGGAATTCTTATCCCACCTTCCATTGTCATGATCGTTTATGGCGTCATTACCGAGGAATCTATTGTTAGCCTGTTTCTCGCCGGGATTGGTCCTGGGTTGTTTCTGGCGTTTGTGTTTTCTGTGTTCTCGATACTTTATGCTCGATATCGCGGTCAGTTTGAAATAGCGCCGAAAGCAACGTGGCCCGAGCGTTGGCACGCAAGCCTCAGAGCAATCCCGACAATTGTACTGGCTGCGGTGATTGTGGTGGGTATTTATTTTGGTGTTTTCACACCAACTGAGGCCGCCGGTATAGGGTTTGTCTTATCTTTGATCATCACGCTGGGTATGCGCTCAATCACAATTTCGGAAATTAAAGAAGCCTGTGTTGAGGCAATGCATACAACTGTCACCATATTTTTGATTGTTGCAGGCGCCAAGATTTTTTCAAAAGCGATTACGCTTTACAGAATTCCTCAAGATGTTTCGATGATGGTCATAAACAACTTTACTCAGCCATGGAGTTTTATGCTGGTTGTTTGTGTAATCCTGCTGATTATGGGATTTTTCCTTGAAGCTCTCAGCATGTTGCTCATTATGGTTCCTGTTCTTTATCCATCGCTCGGGGCCATGGGAATTGATCCGATATGGTTCGGGATCGTTTTTGTCATAATGATTGAATGTGCTTTGATTACACCACCTGTTGGCTTGAATCTGTTTGTTATGCAAGCGGTTGGTAACGCGACTTTGGGCGAGGTCTCATCTGGAGTCTGGCCGTTTATTGTTATCATGTTGTCGACGGTTGTTTTGCTGTTCTTCTGGCCGGAACTGGCACTGTATATTCCTTTCGCTTTCTGACGATGGCTGACTGCAGTTGGCGGCAAAACATATTTGTCATTCTGTTTGTATTAATGGTAGCGCAAACGCTGGCTGCGGTCGGTATGTTTGCGATTCCGACACTTGCGGCCATCATCAAGCAATCCTTGGGCTTGAGCTCCGCGATGATAGGGTATCAGACCAGCTTGGCGTTTGGTATGGGAGGCGTGTCAGCCGTTCTTGTCGGTAGTTTAGTGCGAAAATTTGGCCCGTGCCGAGTCTTCCAGGTTGGTCAAATGATTCTGGCTATCGGATGTGTATTGGTAATGTCCTCATCGGTGATCATTATAACCGTTGGCATCGGGCTGATCGGATTTGGTTTTGGCGCGGCCAGTCCTATAACATCAATAATACTTGCGCGCCATGGCACCCCGGAACGGCGGAATTTTCTCTTCTCTATGAAGCAGATGAGCACACCACTTGGTGCGGCTATCGCAGGTATTATTAGCCCTATCATTGCTGAAACCTGGGCGTGGCAATGGGTGTTCGGTATGATCGTCATTCTTGTATTGGCATCAATTGTTGGCCTTAGTTACTTTCACCGTATTTGGGATGACGAAGCCGACCATAATGCCAGAATCACTCCCCCGTGGGTGGGGTTTCAAATCGTTTTCGCTGATCAAACATTATTGCGGTTGGCATTGACCGGATTTTTCTTTGCTTTAGCCCAGTTGGGACTCACTGCTTTTCTTGTCTTGTTCTTAGTTGAGGACCTTGAGTTTTCAGTTATTTCAGCCGGGCTCATGCTGTCTATGGTTCACGGTATTGGAGTGGCCAGCCGTTTAATGTGGGGAGAGATCGCTGACCGTACCGGAAACCCCTTGGCGGTGCTCTCTTTCATTGGGGGTGTTGCAGCAGTTTGCGCTGCGATAGCCGCAATGACTTCAAGCGAATGGCCGCAAGGTTTGATTTACGGCCTATTTCTGGTGTTTGGGCTATCCGGGTATGGATGGTCTGGTCTTCATGCCGCTGCAGTTGCCGCGATAGCAAAACCTGATCGCTTGGGGGAAACCATCAGTGGCGCGTTTGGCTTCCTCTTCTTAGGCGCTTGGGCAGGCCCAAGTCTCGCTGCTCTGGTGTTCAGCATTTCAGAAGACTATAGCGCCGTCTTTATGTTTTTTTGTGTATCGGCGGCAATCGGTGCGATATTGACTGGCTTTAGGGCACGGACACAAAGCCGCTGAATGGATCGAGATCTACGCCGTGCATGAGACGCGTCGCGCCAATGATCACTCAGATGTTTTCAGTCCGATCATAAAATCAAAAAGCTAGTCACGCTTTATCTTGCTCCGGAAATCCGGCGTGCGTTTTTCCCGGAAGGCATTGCCTCCTTCTTTGGCTTCGTCCGTTTGGTAATATAATCCGACGGTTTGAAAACCCATATTCGCAATACCTCGTATGCTCTCTGTATCAGCATTAAATGAGCGTTTCGCAATGGCAATGGCTGTTGGGCTGCGCTGAAGGATTTCCTCACACCATGTGTCGACCTCGGCATCAAGTTCTTCTTCCGGGACCACTTTGTTGACAAGCCCCATTTCGAGCGCTTCTTGCGCTGTATAACGGCGGCATAGATACCAAATTTCCCTAGCCTTCTTTTCGCCGACGATACGGGCCAGGTACGCCGATCCAAAACCCGGGTCGACCGATCCAACTTTCGGCCCTACTTGACCAAACTGTGAGTTTTCCGAAGCAATAGTCAGATCGCAAATCGTTGCTATTACATTTCCGCCACCAATCGCAAAACCGTTAACTTTAGCTATTACGGGTTTAGGCACATCCCGGATCAATGTGTGGATTTCCTCAACAGGTACTCCCAAGATACCTCTTGTTACGCGATCCGCTTTCTTGTCCCCACTGTCACCGCCAACACCGAATGCCTTACCACCAGCTCCCGTAATAACGATGACCCCAATGTCCTGATCCCAGCCCGCCCGCTGAAGTGCATCAATCATTTCAAAATAGGTCTTCTCGCGAAATGCATTCATCCGTTCCGGTCTGTTAACCGTAATTGTGACGACGTTATTTGCGTCTTCATAAAGGATATCTTCGTATTCCTGGCTCATGATACATATGGCTCCGTGTCTGAGTTGATCCCGTTGTGAATGTTCAGGAGGCTATCTTCGAGATTCTGGCATGGTAATGAACTTATTCCTGGTCCGACCAGCTTTTGCAGGAAAATCCAATTTTCCAGAACACGGGAAGATTACCAAAATGGTCATTGTTGAATCGGTTTCCATGTTGGCTCTGCAAAATAGCATAGGGAATTTGATATCAAAATAGAACTGGTTCCACAAGATGGAATTTGATGATAAATCAAGATCAATGAAAAGAGGACGCAAGAAACTATTCGTTCTTAGATTCATGCAGTGAGGATGTAGACGGTTCCGTCCATGTCCTAAGCTTTCACGGTCTTTCCGACCTGATGCAGGCTGTAGATTTTGTAGTCGCCCGGCGTCGAAATGAAAAACACCAAGGGCAACAACGCACTTTAGTCATCCATAAACCCGAATGTTTCTGCGGCGTTGCCGTGAATTTCGGCAATCTTCTCAATGAGAACAGGGTTGTTGTTTAGATTTTTAGGGCCTTCGTCCCGCGCATGCCCCAAACAGCGGGTCGAAAGAATATCGCCGGGTTGGCGTAATCACATAGCGTCACTTCGATTTCGCTACCATTTTCCAGGCGCATCGGGTCAGGGCTTCCCATGATTCGCTTGATCAGCACGTCACGATCCGGCCCTTCTTGCGGGAGGTCGTCTTCCATCAGAAAAACCCCTTTGTTGTTATTTGGTCAATTCCCTCGGATTCTTAAACGCAGCGATGTCTATGCCGATGGTGCGATGAGTCTTTGAATGTTAAGGTGTAGAATTGACGATCGCAGCGTGATAACGCGATGTTCCAGGTACGTAGAGATCAAGCAGACTTTCGCCCATTCGTTTGCTGGCATGGTTTTCCATCCATAATCGCACCAAATGACGCCGATTAGCACCATCCTCATATTCCGTCCGTGAATGAAGGATGACGAAATTATTCAGGAACTGCATATCGCCCTTGCTGATGCCCGTTTCGACCTGCATTTCAGGTCGCTCAAGAATGGAATCGAAATAGTCCAGCGCCGCTTTCTCTTCATTCGTTAATGTGATGCCCTCTTTCTCGGCCCATTCGATGGGGTTGCGATTGTAACAACAGTGGAGATAGCCGTTAGCAAACGCGAAAACGGGAATTCGACGTTTGGAGAGCGGCGGCTCTCCAGCGTCATGCTGGCCGCGACGGTGGTGATAAAATCCCCGTCCAAGAATATCGAGCACATCCGGGTTTTCCTTGAGGATGATATTGTATACACGCGTTGCGCTGACCAGCAGGCTCTGCCCTCCGCGAACCGCTTCGTTCAGACATAAAAGAGCGACAAGGTCGGCGCCATCGGAATGAAATGGTAAATACTTGTTAGATCTGTATCCGCGCGATTGATGAGAATACGGTACACCTTCATCACGAACATCAACAATGGCATCACCTTCATAATTCTGGATAATGATCTTACCGATGTGCGCCCCGACTCCACAGAACGCGGTTACATTTTCCTGGTAACTGAATTCATCAACCGGCCATCCGGAAATAACGGCAAAGCCCCGCCCATCTTCGAGATCGGCATGGGCCAAATCAATCAGTTCAGACGTTTTTGGGAGGGTGAAATTTTCACGCCGAACTTCCTTGTAACCATGGCCGGAATTTATTGCACCCCGTGTAGCCTCTGCCACCTCGTCAACCATTTCCTGAGTTAACTCGTGGGTCCAGGATTCTCGGTCGGCCAATTCGGCACCGACCCATGTATTGGTTTCTGAAATTGGTTTAAGATTGTCAATGCACATACCGTCGCTCCCGTCGCCCGTTGAAATTGCAAAAAATGTACACTGTTTGGCAAAATAGTGCCACCCTGCGGAATAGGTTCCGGAATACTTCATTTAACTTCCGGTGAGTTTGGATATTGCGAGCTCCAATATTTTTGTCTTCATTATGAGCAAGAAACAATCCCCTAACATATCGTTACGGCCTGCTGGACTTCCCTGCTTGGCGGATGTTAGGTACAGGCATGGTTTTTAGGAGCACCCCATGACGATCCGCGCTGCTGCTCGAGCACTGGCTGTTTTTGACTGTTTTGAGCCTGGTCACACACGCCTGACCTTAAACGCAATCAGCAAAAAATTGAAACTGGCCAAATCGACGACTTTCCGCCTGGTCCACACCTTGGTGGATACGGGTTTTCTGATTCAATTGGAGGATCAGACGTATTGCTTGTCTCTAAAGATAATGCGTCTTAGCGGGCTCATCCATTCAACCTTGGGGGTTCGAGAGATCGCACTGCCGGAGATGCGTCGGGTGAATACGGCTACCGGTGAGACCGTAGCCTTGAGTGTTTTGCTGAATACTCGTGAAAGAGTTGTGGTTGATGTTGTTGAGAGCCAGTCGGCGCTTAAACTGGTTATTCAGGTTGGCGAAACTATCAATCTGAAAAGGGGGGCGGTCGGCAGAGCGTTTCTGGCCTATCACCCCGAGATCGTACCTGAAGAACTTTTTCAAGATGAATTGGCATCAGGGAAAGAGCTTGAATTTACTGAAGAATTTTTAACCAGTATTCGCGCTCAAGGATATGCATTTTCAGCTGGCATGAGGGCGCCGGAAGCAGCTGGTATAGCCGTTCCGATCTTTGACATGAACAATGTCAATACGCATTGTCTGTCTATTTCCGGACCGGAAATACGGGTCTCTGCGAGACGGGAAGAGTTCTCTGAGATATTGAAGACGGCCGGAGGGTTAATCTCTGACCGATTAGGAAGTACTCTTTACCCGGCAGGAATCGTCGAAGACTGAGAGACAGTTGAGACACTAGGGTGCCTAACCACCTAAATTCCCAAATGATTTGTGGGTTTTATATCTCGGGACAGCTCTCGTGATGCCGCCCTGTTTTCGGGAGACTGCAGATGGCAACCACTGCTGAGATTTCGAATATTTTTTGGTATTAAGCGGCCTAGTAAAACCGCAAATCCTGTAACGTTGTGAGAAGGCCGGGGTATGGGTTAAGCAAGTCCATAAAAAAATGGAACATGTTCCACTTTTTTATGGACAGTCACTGTTTGATAATGACATGATGTTTTATAGAGACGTCGCGCTTCACGTGCGCCGGGTGCAGAATATTGATTATAGGGCGGCCGATTTTTTGTTAAGTGGGATTCGCATTGTTGAGTTTGGAGGTAGCGTAGCCGGGCCTTACGGGACCTGGATTCTGGCAAGCCTCGGTGCGACTGTGCTCAAAATCGAGCGCCCAGACTCAGGGGACGACTGCCGGGCGTGGGCCCCTGCCAAATATAACGGATTTGGCTCGGTGTTCACGGCCCTTAACGCAGGAAAGCATTCAATCGAGATTGATCTCAAAGATCCCGAACAGAAATCCGTACTCAGAAAATTCATGATTGAAGACGCCGATATCGTGATTCAAAACATGCGGCCTGGCTTCTTGGAATCAATTGGTTTCGGGGCTGATGACCTTATGGCCGAGAATGAGCGGTTGATCTATTGCAGTAACGGAGCATTTGGCCGTGCCGGCCCACTTTCTGACCGCCCGGGTTATGACCCGCTGATGCAGGCTTTTGGGGGAATTATGAGTGTAACAGGAGAAGAAGGTGGCCCCCCTGTTCGCGTCGGCACATCGATTATTGATATGGGGAGCGGCATGTGGTGCGCAATTGGAATTCTGGCCGCGCTCCGCAACAGGGATATCAAGGGAAAGGGAGAGCGGATCGACGCTTCTTTATTTGAAACCTCTCTTGGCTGGATGACGTATCACTCCGCTGCGTATTGTGGCGAAAAAAAAATTGGTATTCGGCGAGGGTCGAGTGGTGTGGGAATCGTTCCTTACCAAGCGTACCCATGTCTGGATGGATATCTGGTGATTGCCGCCGGAAATGATCGGTTGTTTCGCAAACTCACACAGGCATTTGATCAACCACAGTGGCCAGATGACTCGCGCTTTGCAACCAACCCCAAACGGTTGGAAAACAAACTTATTCTCAACGAATTGATTGAGCAGATCACTATCACCCAGGCAAAAGCCCATTGGCAAAAAAAGCTCGATGATGCAAACGTTCCGAATGCGCCCCTGCAGAACATCGAAGAGATTGTTCATCACCCACAAACCGAGGCTGTCGGGATGATTCAGGAAACGGACGACGGCCAGTTTAAACTCATGGGTTTGCCCTTGTCATTTGACGGCATCCGTCCACCCCAGAGACGAGGGCCACCCAATTTAGGGCAGGATACGGCAAAATTTTTTGCCGGGGTTTTTAATGTTGGTAGTGACGATCCGCCGCATCAAGAAGAAACCCTCGATAATAAGAAGAGGAAGATATGAAAGATAACTACGACACCCTTAAACTCGAGCGTATTGATGATCATCTTCTGGTTGTAACCTTTAACCGACCAGAGGCAGGTAATTCAACCAACACTCAGATGGGACGCGATCTCTTTGATCTTTGGTCGAGCCTGTATATCAATCAACAGGGACTGCGCTGCATCATCCTTACTGGAGCCGGCGATAAAATTTTCAGTGCCGGTGGCGATCTTAAGGAACGCAACAACATGACTGACGAGCAGTGGCAGCAACAGCATGCGCTGTTTGAAAAATCCCGCCTCGCGCATCTTGAGTGCCCGATCCCGGTTATTGCCGCTGTCAATGGCGCTGCTTACGGTGGTGGAACCGAGACTCTTCTCACTTGTGACTTTGTCTATGCCGCAAAGCGCGCCCGTTTTGCCCTGACAGAAATCACCCTTGGCATCATGCCTGGCGGGATGGGCACCCAAAATATGCCGCGTGCCGTAGGATTACGCCGTGCAAAAGAAATCATCCTGACTGGAAAGCCATTCGATGCGGAACAGGCATACGACTGGGGTTTGGTTAACAAGGTTTGTGAGAACGATGCTTTGATGGATGATGTGCTGGAAACGGCGAGGACGATATGTTCCAACGCCCCATTGGCAATCTACCAAGCGAAGAAATCAATGAACGTCGCTGTCCAGGTTGACTTGCATAATGGTTACGCTTTTGAAATCGAGGCCTACAACCGTCTGGTTCCGACTGAGGACCGTCTTGAGGGGGTCAGGGCGTTTAACGAAAAACGAAAGGCCCAATTCAAGGGCCGTTAAGCGAGGTGAAAATGCACAGTAATATGGATGTTGTTTGTCGCGAGGTTGGGCTTCGCGATGGGTTGCAGATTATAGATACGTTTTTCTCCACCGATGAGAAAATCAACTGGATGCGCCAGGAAGCGGCGGCAGGAATTTCATCGATTCAGGCTTGTTCTTTCGTACCGCCTAAACTGCTTCCACAGTTCAGGGACGCCGAGCAGGTGGCGGCGGCGGCACTTGAGATCGATGGTCTTTGGGTATCTGCTTTAGTCCCTAACTTAAAAGGCGCGGAGAACGCAGCCAAGGCCAAAGTCCATGAAATCGGGTTCGTCACTTCGGTGAGCGAAAGCCATAATATGGCCAATGTCAGGAAAACTACGGATCAATCCTTAGAAGAATTCAAGCGTATTATCGAGTTGCGCGACAGTCTCCCGGAAGGCCAACGCTTCAAGTTATCATCAGGCTTGTCGACTGCGCTTGGCTGTACCATCGAAGGCCGGGTTTCTCCTAAGGCGGTGATGGCTCTGGCCGAAAAATTTGTAGCGGCGGGAACAGACGAATTAGTGGTTGCTGACACGGTCGGATATTCTGGTCCAACTGAAGTTAAAAATCTGGTTTCTGACGTCGTTTCCAACTTCGGTGGTGAGGTCGATGTCATGGCTCATTTCCATGATACCCGCGGACTCGGATTAGCAAATGTTTTTGCTGCTTTAGAAGCCGGGTGCCGGATGTTCGATGCTTCATTAGCCGGTCTCGGCGGTTGCCCATATGCTCCTCATGCGACAGGCAATGTTGTTATGGAGGATATGATTTTCATGCTGGAGACGGCAGGTTTGAGAACCGGGGTTGACCTTGAGAAATTGGTGGCAGTTCGCGAAATTGTTGCCCGAAATCTCCCGAACGAACCCTTGCACGGCATGTACGTCAAAGCGGGGCCGCCCAAGGGTTTTCAGCAAGTCTCAAAATTAAAGTAGCAGCGGAGTAATAAGATGAGCGGTCAGGTGCCTGAGTTTGACATTGGGGATGACTATCCGGAATTTCGTCGCGATGTTTGGAAATTATGCGAGGGGTTTCCCGCTGAATACTGGCTGCACCTGGAGGATCAACCTCCCTCCGGTAGTTATCCGACCGAATTCGTCGAGGCGCTCACCCGTGAGGGGTATCTGGCGGCTTTAATTCCTGAAAAATTTGGCGGATGGGGTCTACCGGTTCGTGCAGGCGCGGTAATTCTTGAAACCATCCACCGCAGCGGCTGTACGGCGGGAGCTTGTCACGCACAGATGTATACGATGGGAACGGTGCTGCGCCATGGCAGTGACGAGCAGAAAGAAGAATACCTGCCGCAGATCGCACGCGGAGATCTACGCCTGCAAGCTTTTGGTGTAACGGAACCAACCACCGGATCAGACACGACGCAATTGAAAACGCGGGCGGACAAAAGTGGAGACGGTTACGTTGTTAACGGCCAGAAAGTTTGGATTTCTCGCGCTGCCCATTCCGATCTCATGCTTCTGCTGGCGCGGACGACACCCGCAGATCAGGTTCAGCGGCGAACCGAAGGGGTTTCGGTGTTTCTTGTGGACATGCGAGAAGCTAAGAAAAACGGCATGGATATCAAGCCTATCGACGCCATGATCAATCATAACACGACCGAGATTTTCTTTGATGATGTCTGGATTCCGGGCTCCAGCCTGATTGGAGAGGAAGGCAAGGGGTTTCGTTACATTCTCGACGGGATGAATGCTGAACGCTGCCTTGTCTCGACGGAAGCGTTGGGCAACGCCTGGTTTTTTATCGATAAGGTCACCAAATACGTAAAGGAACATCCCCCCCTCGACCGGTCGCTTGGACAGAACACATCAATCCAGTTCGCCATTGCCCAAGCATACGCGCAACTCCAGGCGGCAGACCTCATGGTGCGGAAGGCCACGGCCATGTTCGATGCCGGCATGAAATGTGGGGCGGAGGCAAACATGGGGAAATTCCTCTCCGGAGAGGCCGTTTGGGCTTGTTCCGAGATATGTTTTTCAGCCTACGGCATTGATGCACTCGACCGTGACCTGGATGTCGAGCGCAAATGGAAAGATACCCGGACGTCACGAAATTCGCCGGTGTCGCCGAACATGGTCCTCAATTTTATAGGGCAGCATGTTTTGAACTTGCCCAGATCATATTGATTCGAAGATTGAGAGAAATGCACATGACTGAAGCTGGATTTAAAGTAGCTATGGATGTCGACGACTATCCCGAGATTCGCGACACTATTCGCAAGATTTGTGAGGAATTTCCGGCGCTGTACTGGCGAGATTTGGAAAAACAGCCTATTGAAAACAGATATCCAGAGGAATTTCTGCAAACCATGACCGAGGCGGGTTTTCTCGCCCCGCTCGTGCCCGAGTCCTACGGCGGTGTCGAATTGCCGATGCGTGCGGCAGCTGTGATTATCGAAGGCATCCATGAGGCAGGGTGTAATGCGGCTGGTTGTATTGCGCAAATTCATCTGACCGAACTATTGGCGCGACACGGTACCGACGCGCAAAAGCAAATGTACTTGCCGCAGATCGCCGAGGGAAATTTAAGCCTTCAGGCGTTGGCGGTGTCCGAACCTGAATCCGGTATGGATATTGGAGCCATGTCTTCTATTGCTGAAAAGAAAGGCGATAGGTACGTGATTTCGGGGCAAAAAAATTGGGTGCGGTTTGCTGCCAATTCCGATTTGATGCTGATGCTTGTGCGCACAACGCCGGTGAGCGACGGTACAAACCCTGCCAACGGTGTATCTCTATTTTTGATCGAGTTGGACCAAGCAAAAGGAAACGGTCTCGATATCAAATTAGTCGATGGCATGAATAATGATAATTACGCATTAATGACGTTTTCGGAATTAGAAATTTCTCGCGATAGCCTCATTGGTGACGAAGGTTGCGGGTTCACCTATCTTGAAGATGTATCGACATCTGAACATATTCTTATTGCCGCCGCCGCTCTTGGCGATGGGAAATTTTTTGTTCGCCGTGCGACTGAGTATGCAAACGAGCGAGTCGTCTTTGGCAATCCGATCGGAAAGTATCAAGGTATTCAATTTCCAATAGCGAAGGCCTATATCGAGACGCAAGGGGCTGACGTGGCGCTCAGAAAGGCAATCGCACTTCATGATGCCAACAAGGACGCCGCTGGCGACGCGAATGTAGCGAGGCATCTCGCAGTGGAATCGGCATGGGCGATGGCTGATGCAGCGTTCACCACGTATGGCGGGTTCGCGTTTGCCCGCGAATACGACATTGAACGAAAATGGCGAGACGTGCGTGCTATGCGCACAGCGACCCTGTCGTCAAACATGAGCCTCGCATTTATCAGCGAACGGGTTTTGGCCTTACCGCGATCATATTGATTCTAGCTCTCGATGCTGTTCGCGAAGGCTACGTGAACCAAAAAATCCCGTCTATAAATTCTGAAAGGTATGAAAATGAGTTATGCAAATATAGCCACTCGCAAGGAAGGCGCCGCGTACATTATTAATTTTGACCGCCCGGAAAAACGCAATGCGATCAGCATTGCCGTCATGGGTGACTTAATTGCGGCAGCGGAGGAAGCCGATGAGGATGCGGGTATCCGTGGGATCATCATTACCGGCGGCTATGAGTTTTTCTCGGCAGGCGCTGATCTGAACGATGCTCAGGCATTGAGTAACCCCTCCGAAACTTTGGCCTACCTCAAGCGTTGGCATAAATTATGCCGGACATTTGAGGAGCATAATAAGCCCGTAATCGCAGCAATTGAGGGTTTCTGCATGACGGGGGGATGTGAGTTTGCGTTGGCATGTGACATCAGGGTCGGCGCAGAAGGATCAAGTTATGCGATCACCAGTGCGCGTATCGGAACTGTTGCGGGGGCTGGCGGGACACAGCGGCTGCCTCGACTCGTTGGTCCGTCGAAGGCCATGGAAATAATGTTTGATGCTGACCCCATAGATGCGGAAGAAGCACATCGAATTGGCTTGATCAACAAGCTGACGCCGAAGGGTGAAGCGCTTGCTGTCGCAAAATCAATGGTCGAACATTACGCGACGCGCGCCCCGTTGAGTCATGCTTTTATCAAACATACCGTTCATACCGGAATGCAAATGGATCTGGTGTCTTCACTCGATTACGAGTCGTTCATCGTAGCGACGATCTATGAGAGCGAAGACCGCAGAGAAGGCATCGGCGCATTTCTTGAAAAGCGTCAATCCAAATTCAAGGGTCGCTGACCTCACTGTGATTTCGAAAACTGAAAATATGTAAGGCCCTGCCACTTAGGCTTCAACGTTTGTACAGCGCCATCAACGTGGACTTTGCAAGTGTATTGTAATTCAGTTGAAAGCCAATTATGGCGGCCGATGTATCTTCGCTGACCGGCAGTTCGGTTAATGGCACGGCGTGGATTGCAAAAATATAACGATGTGGATGGTCTCCTACGGGAGGGCGTGGCCCGCCGTAGCCTGGCACGCCAAAATCGGTGCGAGTTTGCATGGCTCCGGCAGGTAGTTTCGTTCCGTCATGATTGCCAGTATCCAGCACCAACTCGCGGACATCAGGGGGGATGTTGACGACCAGCCAGTGCCAAAACCCGCTACCTGTTGGCGCATCAGGGTCGAACATAGTCAGCGCAAAACTCTTGGTTCCCTCGGGCGGGTCGTTCCAGACAAGGTGTGGTGATTTGTTGCCGCCTTCATTTTCGGAAGCAGGATCTTCGGGGAGGGCATAATCAATGGCAAGATAGTCTCCATCCTCGAAACTATTGCTCTTAAGCTTGAAATCAGACATATGCGGCCTCTTTAATTTTCATCTACATTAGCCTGAACAGTGGAAGAATTTATTGCGCCTGTCAAATAATGATATGTATTCCACTACGTGGAATAAAGCTCTATTTGGAGTCGGGGTATTTCAAAATGCCATGGATTTTTCATAGGCGTTTCGCATCGAAATTTAGCGATCTTGGTAGAGTGATTATCAGGAAATTCCAAACTCTTTGAGAACGTCATCGTCCAACTGGACTGGCAAGCCAACGGGATTGGCGATCACTGGGGGGGTTTTCGACAGCCTCATTGGCGAGCCGAGGAGAGGCCATTTGTGGCCACCAAACCCTGAGTATTCACGGACAAGCTCTCGTGTCTTGGTGGATTCGTGCGCAACCGATTCCGCCACGCTCATGATTGGAACACAATTTATTCCGTCACTGTTGAATGCTTGGGCTAATTGATCGCGCGACAGTTCGGGTGTTTGCGTTGACTTCGTGGCCCGATCCAGGGTTTCAGGAGTTCCGGAAACCAGAACGAAACCATCCTTGCACCCAATGACAGATACGGAGTCTTGCGGGCCAATGTCGGGGTTCCATAACGGTGCTGTGATCCATGCTGCGATGTCCTGCATTGACAAATCAATGAACTGTCCTCGCCCACTATGCCGCCTTCGGTGGAGCGCTGCGAGGATGGCAAACAAACCGACCTCACCGCCCATGAAATCGCATGCCGATATGCCGGCCTTTAATGGTGTGCCTTCATAGGCGTTGGCGTCCATAAACCCGGACATTGCCTGTACCACCGTGTCGAATGCCGGTCTTTGATTGTACACGGAATCATTGCCGAACCCGGAGATAGAGCAATACACCAGACGTGGGTTTATCTGCTCCAGCGCCTTGGCGTCAAAACCCAGACGGGCGAGTGAGCCGGGTTTCAGGTTCTCAACAAGCACGTCGGCGGAACGGATCAGTTTTTCGAACGCGGCCCGCCCGTACTCGCTTTTCAGGTCGACGGCGAGGCATTTCTTACCGCTATTGCTCATGACAAAAAAGATACTGAGGCCGTCCTTATGTGGGAGCCATTCTCTCGCAGCGTCGCCGGAAGGAGGCTCGACTTTTATGACCTCGGCACCAAGAGTCGCCAGATGCCGTCCCGTCAAAGGTGCCGTCGTATATTGTCCGATCTCAATGACCCGTATGTCTTCGAGTGGCATATGGGTTTCTTTCCCATTGTCGGATGGCATCCCGCGTTGTCCTCGTTGCAATTCCAGACTCAGGATCACATTTCGTCCGGCATCCACTGCAGGAATATTTTTTGGCTTTTGTCCGGTGCGGGTTCCAGACCTTAATGGCGTTCCAGGGAAGCGTGTTTTCTTGCCGTCGGCGGGATCAATGAGTTCGTGAATCATCCCTCGATGATGAAGGTTTGCTTCACCAGCGAGTTCATCAAGCCGTACGATGGAGCCGCAGGCCAGGTCGAGCGCGGACAACCGCTCAATACAGGTGTCGACATCGTGCTGTTTGATCCATGCCTGTACGACGCTGTCGACGGCCTTTCGATTGGTCATTCGATCCGCAAGGGAGCGAAAACGAGGATCGTCAACATACTCTGGCGTTTCCATGACCTGACAAATGCGTTGCCAGTGAATGTCCTTGGAAGAGCATAACAAAACCCAGCCGTCGCACGCATTGTAGGCGTTCCAGGGTGCCGCCATGGAGTGCCCGTTCCCCAATCTCCCTGCTTCTTTGCCGCCGAAAATTGTAGGCAAAAAAGTAGAAAGAGAATTAAAGGCGCAGTCATAGAGCGCTATATCAATAGTTTGCGTGATCCCGTATCGCTCGGTAGCGGTGAGAGCCGCGACGCAGGCGGCAGCGCCATATACGGCCGTAGAATATTCCATCACCGGCACGGACAGAGGCACAGGGGGCCCGTCAGTGAACCCGCTGGTGTCTGCCACACCTGATATTGCCTGGATCATAGCGTCGGTGAATGGCTGGTTTCGTTCATCGCTGCCTGCGTTAAACGCCGTGAAATCACATACTGCAGCTGCTCCGTTCCACGCCTCTTGCAGATCAGAGGGAAGAGGGTCATCCCAATCACTGGACAATAAAACAAACTCGGCCCGGCGAAGAAGGCTTTGTACCACTGCCACATCTTCCGGCTCGGAAAAATCAATTTTCAAACTTTCCTTACCAGCGGCATACAGCGCCCGCTGAGCCCATTTCCCATCATTTCTGGTTTTAATCCGTGGTTCGACAAAAACCACCGTCGCACCGGCCTGGGCCAGCAATGATCCGCATGCCCCAACCGATATCCTGCCGCCCAGCTCAACAACCAGCACCCCATCCAACCAATTTCCCGGATCATCATAAGCGGTCATTCTCGGCTCTCCCATTACCATAAATGAAATTCAGTCCGCTGGAGCTAGAAACATGGAATTGTGCTCACCTGCTTGAGCTACCCGGCCATTATATTCCGGGCGTGACGCAGTCAAACCAAACGGCGCGGCAATCAGATTGGGATGTCCGCCGTCGTGTCCCTCTATATACCTGAGAAGTCGGCGTTGTTTTACGATTGGTAGTTTTATGGTTTCATCCAGTTCATGGACCTTGACGGCGTTAATCCCGGCTGCGGCTAGCTGTCCGATCAATTTTTCGGTCATCAGTTGACTTTCTTTTCCACAACCCTCTACGTGGGTCAGTGCGTCTTCAGTGCAACGGGCGACGACCCATCCATCGGCAACGGAAATCAAGGTCGAGGGCGGCATAACACTATTTCCTTCCGGCCAACTGATTTCCGTTAGCCAGGCAACAGCATCAAGCATGGACAGATCAAGGATTTGACCGCACTCGGCGCGCTCACTCCGGCGCAATGCGGCGATGATTTCCATCGGCGCCAAATGTCCCACCAAAAGATCGGCAACCGAAAAACCTGCTTTGACCGGGCTTTCTTCATATCCGATTAACGACATTAGACCGGCTTCAGCCTGGATAACGGTATCATATGCCCGCTTTTCACCGCCGTTGCTTCCGTATCCGGAAATGCTGCAGTACACGCGCAAATTCGTTTCGTTAAACAAATTTTCAGGGCCAAGGCCAAGGCGTTTCATTGCGCCCGCCCTGAGATTCTGTAGTAACACATCGGATTTTTCCGCTAATCGGAAAAAATCTGTGCGCCCGGATTCCGAACGCAAATCAAGAACCACCGAACGTTTTCCGGCGTTATAATTGGCGAAATAGATACTGGTTCCATCAATCTGCGGGGTCCAGGAGCGAGAATCCTCACCACCTCGGGGTTCGATCTTGATTACTTCGGCGCCCAGATCGCTCAAGAAACGACCGGCAAGGGGACCGGCGGTGTAGGGTCCGATTTCCAGGACCCGGATGCCGCTCAGTGGTAGTTCCCCAACCGAGTGGGCATTATCCGTTCTTGGAACAATAGGTTGTTGAGGGTGGTCGAGCCGTTGACACGGTATTGGCTTTCCGCGCCCTTGAACTTCCGCAATTGTGGCGACAGGTCCGATCGGAATCCGGACTTTTCCAACCAATTCAAAGAGTTCCGCCGAAGTCTTGGTTTCCGCCCACGCACCAACTGCCGCATCAACCGCGTCGACATGGGCAACCCGCGTCTGTGGAGTTTTGAACCGCGGATCGTTCGCCATATCCAGGCGTTCCATCAATTCAAGTAAGCTATGCCACTGCTCGTTGTTTGATGAACATATGACAACCCATCCGTCAGAACTTTGATAAGCATTCCACGGCGCACAGATAGGATGTCTGCAGCCACCGCGTAGGCCACGAGCACGGCCCATGTGGATATTGCCAAGAAATGTCCCCAGAAGGCTAAACGCTGAATCAAATATGGCCGCATCGATAATCTGGCCTTTGCCGCCAGCTTCCATTACCTGCAGCGCAGCGATGATTGACGTCGTCGCGTTGACTGCGGCGAACAATTCAATGATCGGAATCCCGACGACGCCGGGGTCACTGCCGTAGATGCCGGTCGTCGCCATAAGCCCGGTTAAAGCCTGGATTTCAGTTTCGTTCGGGTTGGAGAACGGCCCGTCTTTCGAGTCATACCCGAAGGGAGACAAGACGCAGATTACCGTATTGTTCGGATCCATCCCAAGGTCGAGGTCGGCAAGCTCGGCGTCATTGTCGTGTATTCCGGGTTGGCTGGTAATGAGAACATCCGATTCTGCGAGTGTTTTCAATCTGTTTTTATCGTCGTCCTGCAATACGATGCAGTCGACATCGTCATCAAAAGGTGGGTAGGCCAACCATCGTGAAGGCTCATCAGGCGATGGGTCGCCAGTGATCGAGACTCTTGTTACCTTGGCACCAAGATCGTGTAGCAATTGGGCACAGACACGGCCAGCCAGGCGACCGGACCGTTCAACAACCCTGATCCCCTCCAGTGCTTGAGCTCCCTCCACGTTCAAGTCTTACCGGAACGCATCAATGTTCACGAGTTCCCGTCCCTGGATCATCGCCAGAATATTGTTCGCCCCGTCTGGAATAGGCAGCATGCGGACGTCGCGGTAAAGCTTCTCTAGGCCCGTTTCACAGCCAATACCCATGGCGCCATGAATTTGCATCGCTTCCGAGATGGCCTTTTCGCAAGCTGTCGTCGCGTATCGTTTTGCCATGGCGGAAGTGCCATTGGCGCGCTGTCCGTTGTCCATGGCGTCGAGTGCCGAGTAACACAGCAGACGACTGGTTACGATCAGGGTCTCTATGTCCGCCAGATTCGCCTGAATCAACTGATGCCCGCCCAGCAGCTTGCCAAACTGTTTCCGTATTCCGGCATATTCCAGGGCGGCGTCGAATGCTTTTTGGGCGAGACCAACCGCAGTCAGGCCAACCAGCGGTCGGTTGCCATTCCAGGTTAAGGTTAGAACCTTTGCCGCATCGCCGGAAACGCCGAGAGAGTTTTCCAGCGGCACCCTGCAATTATTGAAGTGCGCTTCGCCGAGATGTCCCTGGCGAATGCCCAGGCATTTGATTTCCCCGGACTCGAACGGCGAAACATCGCGTTCCACGACGACCCGCCTGAGCCGCCCGCGACCATTTTCATCGATGCCATCATTACAGGTAACATTCATGATGTCGCAAATATTTGCGTTGGTGATCCATATTTTGGATCCATTAATAACAAGGCTGTCACCATCTTCTTGAACACGGGTTTTTACCTCTCGCGGGTTTGACCCGACGTCGGGTTCCGTCGTCCCCGTACAGCAGATTTTCCGACCGGCGATAAGGTCAGGAAGGAAGCGGTCCTGTTGCTCTTTAGTGCTTTCGGCAAAGATGCGGGCAATCGTGCACTCCTGACCGAGAAGGGACAGGGCGATTTCCGGGGGCAGCATCTCGAACATCAGGCCGTAATCAAGCATCTTGAAACCACCACCACCATCCTCTTCTGGTAAGCGAGGAGCCATCAATCCCTGACGAGCGAGGACTTCATAGATCCGCAGCATCGCCTCTTTTGGCAGCGGCGTATTTTGGTCGTGTTCGTCCATAACCGGTTGGATGTCACGTTCCACCATGCTCTTTGCGGATTCGCGCAGAAGCTTCTGTTCAGTCGATAGTTCAAAATTCATAGTCAATCCTCAATCCTTAAGCCATTAAGAAGCCGCCGTTGACGCTTAATACCTGGCCGGTGATCCACGAAGCGCGGTCACTTACCAAAAATGCAATGATCGATGCATGATCTTCTGGTTCGCCAATTCGACGCATAGGGTACATCCGCAAGACCTTCTTCACTCGCGCTTCATACTTGTCTTCGCCCATCTGCTCCTTCATCGCCGCTTCGCGCGTTTGCCGGATTTCGGTGTCGGTAGCCCCTGGTGAGATTACATTTAGGGTAATACCGCTGGAACCCACTTCCTGGGCTACGGATTTAACCAGGGCGATTACACCAGCCTTGGCGGCGGCATAGTATGAAAGACGCGCTTGTCCGACCCGCGCCGAATCGGTGGCCATGCAGACGATCCTTCCGTAATTGCGCTCGGCCATGCTTGGAAGCACCGTGTGAAGAACGTTGAGGGGGCCGTATAAGCAGATGTTAATCATCCGCTGCCAGTCTTCTGGTCCAGATTCCATGAAAAGTTTGTCATCGACGATGGCCGCGGTAATGATGGCTATTTCCGGAGCGCCGAATTTCTCTGTGACGGCTGCTACCGTCGCCTGCACATCCTCCAGAGATGATATATCGGTACGCATACCTATAACATCTGCACCGGTCTGGTCGGCGAGCCGTTTAGCCGCATTTTCGGCGGCGTCTCCGTCGATGTCCGATAAAACTACCTTTGCACCACCGAGAGCCATTTCATAACCCGTTGAGAATCCGATTCCGCGGGCGCCGCCAATGATTAACGCTACTTTTTTCTCAATACCAAGATCCATGATTTTGTATCCTTTACTTTAGCTGGCTGCCAGTAGGTGAAGCCGGATGGGAGGCGGTGTGAAATCTGTAAATTCCGCTAGACGGGACAGGTTCCATAATGATAAATTGGTGTCATATACATAGTCAAACGAAATTTGCCACAAGCCTGCCATATGACGATGCGCAGGTCTTGAGTGGAGATACTTGAAGTCTCTTAACTGCCTACCAAAACTATTGCCAACTGTGAACGGGTCCAGAAAAATGCCGAAAACGGAAACTGAATCAGGGTTGCCACTTGATAACATTCAGATAGTCGATTTCAGTCGACTCCTGCCGGGCCCCTGGTGCACGCAGTTTCTCTCTGACCTTGGTGCCGACGTTATCAAGGTGGAGATGCCCGGCACCGGTGATATGAGCCGCCATAATCCTCCGCGGTATGAAGACACGAGCGTCTATTTCGCTAGTGTTAACGGCGGCAAGAGGGGAATTACACTGGACCTCGCAAGCACCGAAGGCCGGGGTATTGCTCATCGGCTGATTAAACAGGCGGATGTTGTGGTTGAATCGTTCCGGCCAGGCGTCGCCCGAAAACTTGAGATTGATTATGAAGCGGCGCGCAAATTGACGCCCGATATCATATATTGCTCGATAACCGGCTTCGGTCAAACCGGGCCGCTTTCACACATATCAGGTCACGATCTTGTTATTCAGAGTATTGCCGGTTTTATGGGCTTGGGTGCGTCTGCAGGAGCATTACCCCAGGTGCCAGGCTTCCAGGCCGCTGATTACGCAGGTGCGAGCGTGGCCGGACTTGGCATACTGGCGGCATTGATCCGGCGACTGCGTACCGGGGAAGGGTGTAATATCGATTTGGCGATGTACGACAGTCTGTTTGGTATGTGTAATATCGCTTTGACCGGGGCAATGGCTGGCGCGGTCGGGCGCGACGACGGAACCCGACTGGAAGCTTGGGGTGGCAATCCACGCTACGCAATTTATGGAACGGCAGACGGCAAAGCGGTTGCCGTGGCACTGCTTGAGACTCGTCTGTGGGCGGCTTTCTGTCAGGCCGTTGGTCGTCCGGACTTGATTGACCACGACGAGAGCCCAGACGCCCGCCACAGCGATCATGGCGAAAGTGCGGAAGACTATCGCAAAGTAATCTCTGACTACTGCCTTTCGCGTAATCGTGATGAACTGGTTGATGAAATGGTTGTTAAGGGAATTCCGATCTCTCCAGTTTACACTCCAGAAGAAGCCCTGGCTTCGCGCAATGTTAAAGGACGAGGGCTGATCGAATTCACAGAGACAAACGGAGAAGCCAACATCCCCCATATCGTCAACCCACTTGCGTCGTCGGGACTGGCGACTTCCCGACGAGAGGAAGCGCCAACACTTGGTGGGGACGGTCAGGCAATTATGCGTGAATTGGGATATAGTAATGAAGAGGTCAAAAATTTTTGCAAGGAAGGAGTGGTAGAGCCATGAATATAGATGAAAACGCCATGGCTATTGCGGACTACGTCTCGACAACGACGGACCGGCAATTACCCCCTGATATTATCGACGCTGCGAAAATGTGTTTTGCGGACTGGCTGGCGGTTGGTCTTGGTGCGCACGATCAGGCGGCCGGCTGTGTCTCGCGCGAGGTTGCGCTGTCGTGGTCCTCACAAGGGCGTTCGCCGGTGTTTTGGGGAGGCCTTCAGGGGCCGATGGCTTCCGCTCTGGTCAATGGGGTTTTTGCCCACTGCCTTGACTATGACGACACCCATCTCGGCTGTCTTGCTCATCTGAGCGGCCCAACCTGGGCAGCGACATTGGCAATGGCCAGTCACCTTGAGAAAGGCGATCATGAAACACTAAAGGCATTTGTTGCAGGCTTTGAAGTTGGTGCCCGGATCGGAGGAGAGGGGCTTGGTGAGAGCGTTAACAAGCGCGGCATCCATTCAACAGCCGTGTTTGGCCGATTTGCCGCGACCGCCGCCACTGCCAGCCTGATGGGGTTGAACGGCAAACAGGTCGCCAACGCCATGGGCGTCGCAGCAACGCAAGCCGGAGGACTGGTGGCGTCTTTCGGCACCATGTCCAAACCTTTTCATGCCGGCAAAGCTGCAATGGATGGCATCCTGTCCGCAGAACTGGCGGCCAAGGGGTTCCAGTCGAAACCGGATCTTTTGGAAACCGAAGGCGATGGCCTGGCAGCGGTTCTTGTGCAGGATCATTCCGTAGGCGTTCAACCGCTAGATTTCAACACCGATTGGGAAATCCTGAAAAACACGTTCAAACCTTATGCCGCATGTTTGCTGACACATCCGACGATCGAAAGTGCTCGCGACCTTGCCGAAAAGGTCGCCAATCGCAAAATTGCAGCGGTCCGGGCGCGAGTCAATCCTATGGTTCTCCGGTTTGCGGCGAAGTCCGACCCTCAGGCACCGCTGGAAGGGAAATTCAGCACCGCCTATTGCGCGGCGGTCGGGCTAAGCGGTTATCGAGGTTCAGAACAGGATTTTTCCGAAGAGCGAATAGCTGACCCGGCTGTTCGCGAAATCATGCAAAAGGTCGAGTTGATTGCCGATGAGTCGATGGCGTCAACAGCCGCGTCACTGACAGTAGGATTTGAAGATGGTGATGAGCTTGTTGCGAATACAGCGCTGGCAACCGGCAACCCCGGCAATCCACTGGGCTGGGGAGGGATGGAATGGAAATTTATGTCCCTGGTTGAGCCTGTGATTGGCGCGCAGGCGAAGACCTTGTTTGAACTGGTTCGGGAATGCGGAAACGGCGGCACACTGAAGCAGATTGTCGAGATCGTTTCCACTACCCCCCGCATTCACTAGTCAACGGAATTAGAAATTTGACGCCGCAGTCGCCCACAGCCATGAGTTCTCGGTCGGATAGCGCGTTGTTCTCGGGCGCGACACTCAGGGAGTTGACGGTTCCTAACCGGATCGTCATCTCTCCCATGTGTCAATATAGCGCCGTCGACGGGTCGGCGGACGACTGGCATCTGGTGCATCTCGGACAAATGGCAATGTCGGGTGCTGGTCTGCTTATCTTTGAAGCGACTCATGTTGAGGCCCGCGGGCGCATCACCCCAGGGTGTCTTGGTCTTTATTCTGACGAAAATGAACATGCGCTGGAAAGGGTCGTCTCGTTTTGTCGCAAGCACGGTTCTGCAAAGCTTGGGATACAATTGTCTCATTCGGGACGAAAAGGCTCGACCAGAATTCCCTGGGACCAGCGAGGCGTTCCCCTGAGGCCCGCTGACGGCGGTTGGCAGACACTCAGTTCTTCAGGAATTCCGCGCGCCGACGGCTGGCCAATGCCAGAGATGTTAGATGTCGCCGGGTTGCAATCTATTAAACAGGCTCATGTCGAAGCTACACGACGCGCTGATCGACTTGGCTTCGATCTGATCGAGTTGAATGCTGCGCACGGTTATCTGCTGCATGAATGTCTGTCTCCCCATACAAACCACCGGGATGATTTGTACGGCGGGAAGTTGGAAAACCGGATGCGCTACCCGCTTGAAGTTTTTCAGGAAATGCGCGCCGTATGGCCTCAGGAAAAGCCGATGGGCGTACGGATTTCTGCGACCGACTGGCTAAAAAGCGGGTGGGAGCCCGATCAGGCAACCATATTTTGTCAAAAATTACGGGGACTAGGTTGTGACTATATTGCCGTTTCCTCCGGGGGCCTTTCCCTCAATCAGGAAGTCCCGCTGGGTGAAGGGCATCAGGTTTTGTTTGCGACAAAAATTCGTAACGAAGCGGACATTCCGACGATGGCCGTTGGCATGATTTACCGACCCCAGCATGCCGAAAGCATTATTACGGATCAAAAAGCCGACTTCGTTGCCCTCGCCCGCGGCATGCTTTTTCACCCACATTGGCCATGGCGGGCGGCAGTCACGCTGAATGCCGACGTCGATTTCCCCCCCCAATACGTCCGGGCCTACAAGTCGAAGTGGTTGCGTGACTGCGAGCGCGACACGGCATTTTTTTCAAATAACTAGTTGTTTAAGGTTTCAGCCGTATGGGTTCATTTTTGGTCGCATTCATACATTTGAAGATAGGAACAATTTATGAGCAGTCAGCTGTTTACGCCGCTTACCATTAAAGATGTCACCTTAGACAATCGAATTGTTGTCTCACCCATGGGGCAGTATGCCGGGGACGGTCAGGGCAACGCCACTGACTGGCACCTCATGCACCTTGGTAATCTGGCGGTATCTGCAGCAGGTCTGGTCATTGTCGAAGCGTCAGCGGTCGAGGCGCGTGGACGGGTTAGCCGGTTCGACCTTGGTCTGTGGACGGATAAAAATGCTGAAGCATTGGAGCCCGTTCTGGGATTTTGCCGCAAACATGGTAATTGCAAATGGGGTATTCAACTCGCCCACGGCGGCCGAAAGGGCGGTGTCAGTGTTGCTTGGGAAGGTCAACTCCCGCTGAGCTCTGAGGAGGGAGGTTGGCCAATCGTCAGCCCTTCAGCGATCCCCTACCCCGGACGAGCAATGCCGGTAGCCCTTGATGCCGATGGATTGCGTGAAATTCGTAATGCCTTCGTCGCCGCTGCGGAGCGTGCACACTGGTTGGGTTTTGATCTGCTCGAAATTCATAACGCGCACGGATATCTTCTGCATTCCTTTTTGACGCCTTTTGCCAACCAGCGCCAAGACACCTATGGCGGTGATCTCGAAAATCGAATGCGGTTTCCTTTGGAAGTCTTTTCGGCGGTGCGTGATGTGTGGCCGGAGAGCAAACCACTTGGCGTGCGACTCTCAGTCACCGATTGGGCAGAAGGAGGCTGGACCACTGAAGATTCTGTTGTTTTCGCCCGTCGCCTGCGAGATTTAGGGTGTGACTATGTTACAGCATCGAGTGGTGGCGCAACCCCTGATCAACAGATTTCCATAGGACCAGGATATCAAATTCCCCTCGGCGAAGCGATCAAGCGCGAGGTCGATATTGTGACCATGGGTGTCGGTCTGATTACCGAGCCGAAGCACGCCGAGGAAATTATCGCCAACGGTCGGGTGGACCTTGTCGCTCTCGGGCGGGGGATGTTGTTTAATCCTCGCTGGGCCTGGCATGCAGCCTTTGAACTGGGTGGGCAGGTGTCAATCGCCCGGCCCTATGAACGCAGTCACCCCGCCATGCAGAGCGGTGATTTTCTCAAACCCAAATTGGATTGAGAATGCCTCCGGGCCGGTTCGCATTCGCAGACAAAGCGAAGATATGTTTTTGATCTGCTATGCATGTGATTTTCTCATTTGTGGCTGTGGTCGAATATAGGGAAAGGGATTATGACAATGGAAAAAATTGGACGACCGCCGCTGGAGCTTATCCGGCGGGCTGCCCAACTGGCGACTAGTACTTTGGCTAACGCGCTTGATGATACGGGGTTTCACAATCAGGTTCTCTGCACCATAAAAGGTGTTTCTTCCGGCATGAGATTCGCTGGACCAGCGATGACGGTGCGCGAAGTCACGGACGATTACGGAACCTTTACTTCCGCCGATTTCCGAGTCGGCGCGATTATCGACGCGGCGCAGGCAGGCGACATTGTCGTTGTCGATATGGGCGGGGCAAAGTGTTCGACCTGGGGTGGGATGGCTTCTCTGGCGGCGAAGAGAAAAGGTGTCTGCGGTCTGCTCGTTGATGGCGGCGTTCGGGATCTGGAAGAAATGATTGAGTTCGAGTTCCCTGTATTCGCGCGGCACCTGGTACCAACAACCGGACGTACGCGCCTGAAGGTCGAGGCGATTAACGAACCGGTTTCTGTCGATGACGTCATTGTAGAGCCGGGAGACTTGATTGTTGCGGATGGTACGGGTGTCGTTTGTTTACCTAAAGCTAAGGCGGGTGTTCTGGTGTCGCGGGCCGAAGAAATGCAGCATGATGACGAGGCGGCTGTCGCCGAGATTAATAACGGTTTGAGTTTTTCCGACGCCATGCAGAAGTTTACTCGAATATGACAGAAACGGTTGTCGAGCGGCTGGCGGCCCAGTTGCGAACGCGTGGCGTCGAGCGCATGTATGGTGTTCCGGGTGGCGGCTCTAGTCTTGATCTTATTGAGGCGGCGGGGCGCGTCGGAATCGAGTTTGTTCTGTGCAGGACGGAAACTGCCGCAGCTTTAATGGCGGCCGTCGGTGCCGAATTGTCGGGTGTTCCGGGGGTTGTGCTGACAGGTATCGGGCCCGGTGCCGCGAGTGTGGCGAACGGCATCGCCTATGCGTCATTGGAACGCGCGCCTCTGGTATTGATTACCGATGCGGGCGAAACAGATGACAGTCTACCACCTCACCAGATTTTTGATCAGCAAGCCCTGTTCACGCCAATCACCAAAGGGACGCTCCGTTTGAGTGCTGGAAACGCAGGCATAATATTGGACACGCTGATTCAATCTTCCCTGATTGACCCTTCTG
>JAJFIJ010000282.1 GCA_021775105.1 Rhodospirillales bacterium
TGCCGGGTGGCGCGCCGATCCGGCGCACCAGGAATGCAACAGCCGGTCTTTTTGGCACACATGATCACGGACGAAATCAAAGGCCGTTTTTGCGGCCTCCATCCAGCCCGCCTCGTCGAAGCGAATTGACGCCTCAACCAGCGCCGATATCATCATCCCGTTCCAGTCGGTCAGAACCTTGTCATCACGCTGGGGCCAGATCCGCTGTTCGCGAACAGACAACAGGTTGAACCGGGCATTCCGAAGGATGGTTTCTTGTGCATCGTCCAGCAATTCCAGACGGGCAGAGCGGTTGAGAATGGTGTTGCCTTCCCAGTTCCCATACGGGGTCACGTCATAAACGGCCTTGAATTTATCTGCCGCCGGACCCAGCAGGTCGTCGATCTCGGGTTCAGTCCAGACGTAAAATTTGCCCTCCTCGCCCTCACTGTCGGCATCATAGGCGCTGGCAAAGGCCCGGGGGGTCTCATCGTCGGGACCCCGGCCGTTCATCATGTCACGCAGGACCCAATTGACGGTTTCGCGAATGCGGGTCTCGTACAGCCGTGATTCGGTGTGTTTATGGACCTCGGTCATCAACTCGACCAGCAAGGCATTGTCGTAGAGCATTTTCTCAAAATGCGGAGCCAGCCAGACCTCGTCCGTCGAATAACGCGAAAACCCGCCGCCAAGATGATCATAAATGCCGCCCTGACAAAGCTGGTCGAGGGTCAGGGTCACGGCATCGCGGAACGCCGGTGACCCGGACCGGCGGTAGGCCCGCCAGAGAAAACCGAACAGCGTGGGTTGCGGAAATTTGGGCGCGCCCTGGGTGCCGCCCTTGACGGTGTCGACCATACTGAGCAGGCCCGTCGCCGCACGGTCAAACATATCGTCGCTGAGGGTACCGCCGCCATCGGGGTCGCCAATGTTTTTAAGACCCTCTCTCAGTGCGGCGACGTTATGCGACACGCGCTCGGTATCGGAGCGGTAGGTGCTGGACAGCTGTTCGAGGATTTGCGGGAAGCCGGCCCGACCATATTTCGGCGTCGATGGAAAATAGGTGCCGCCCCAAAACGGCTCGCCCGCCGGGGTCAGGAACATGGTCAGCGGCCAGCCCCCCTGCTCGCCCATCATTTGCAGGGCGGACTGATAGACATGATCGATGTCCGGGCGTTCTTCGCGGTCGACCTTGATGTTGATAAACAGCGCGTTCATCAGGGCGGCGATGTCCGGGTCCTCGAAACTTTCGTGGGCCATGACATGACACCAGTGACAGGCGGCATAACCGATTGACAGCAGGATCGGTTTGTTCTGTTCTCTGGAAGCGGCCATGGCCTCTTCGCCCCAGGCGTACCAGTGCACGGGATTGTCCTGATGTTGCAGTAGATAGGGGCTGGTCTCTTCGGTGAGACGATTATGGGTCATTCAGGTCTCTTGGGTTAGGATGGGACGGTTGGTGAGGAAGAAGCCTTCTTTACTTAGTTTGGAATGATCCTGTAGGAAGACAATAGCTATTCTCGGCATTTGTTCGAAAATTGCCAACACAACGAACGGCCAACACAAGGAATTGATAAAATGAAGATCAACTTCGATATTGATTGCACACCGGAAGAGGCGCGGGCCTTTCTCGGTCTGCCGGATGTAAAACCCATGCAGGAGGCGATGATGGCCGAGGTCGAAGAGCGCATGCGCGCCAACCTCGCCGCCATGGACCCGGAAAGCCTGTTCAAAACTTGGCTACCGGCCAGCCTTCAGGGGTTTGAGCAGCTCCAGCAGATGTTTTTCTCGCAGATGGGCAAGACCGCCGGGCAGGGTCCGGGCGATGACAAGGGCTGAATGGGGGTCAGACCGAGGGCGATTCGACCGGACTGAACGGTTCGGAGTCGAATCGAGGCTGATTCAGGGAGTCGATTCAAGGACTTGGGGTTTAGTGAAAATATCCATAGCTTGTAGGCCGGAAGCTGCCCATCCCCTGCATGATGTGATTTTTTAAACGTTTCAAAAAGATAATGAAAACAGGAACCATATTTGCCCCAGCCACTGCCGTCGGACGCGCCGGAATTGCCGTGATCAGGGTGTCCGGCGATGCCGCGGCGCGGGTGCTTGACGATCTTTGCGCGAAAACCCCCCTGCCCCGACAGGCCACACGAGTCTGCCTGAACGATCCGGAGGCCGGTGAAAAGCTGGATGACGGATTGCTGATCTGGTTCCCGGGGCCCGCCAGCTTTACCGGCGAAGATGTTGTTGAGCTGCACGTTCATGGCGGGCGCTCGGTCGTCGCCGGTGTTCTCGGCGCGCTTGGCAAGCTGGGTGGATATCGTCTGGCTGAGCCGGGCGAATTTACCCGTCGGGCGTTCGAGAACGGCAAGATGGACCTGACGGAAGCCGAGGGCCTGGCTGATCTGATTGATGCCGAGACATCTGCCCAGCGCCGTCAGGCTCTGCGCCAGATGGAGGGCGCGCTTGGTGGCATTTATGAAGACTGGCGAAGCCGGCTGATTCAGGTCCTGGCCTACTTTGAGGCCAGCATCGATTTTTCCGAAGAAGATATCCCTGACGACCTGATGGAACAGACTCATCGTGATTCCCTTATTTTGCTGGCCGAGGTGGACAAGCACCTCGCTGACGGCCATCGCGGAGAGCGCCTTCGCGACGGCGTGCACATCGCCATCCTGGGCCCCCCGAATGCCGGCAAATCGAGCTTGCTGAATATACTGGCCCGGCGCGACGCGGCAATTGTCTCGGAATCGGCAGGAACAACACGTGACATTGTCGAAGTACAGCTTGATCTTGGGGGTTATCCCGTGGTGATTTCCGATACGGCGGGCATACGCGAAACCCAGGATGTCGTCGAACAGGAGGGGGTTCGTCGCGCACTCAACCGGGCGGCGGATGTCGATCTAAAGGTTGTCCTGCTGGAGGGCGAAAGGCCGGACTCTGCAGTTGAGGCGCTGGTGGACGGTGCGACATTGCCGGTGCGGAACAAGATTGACATCAAACCGATGACGAATCAGCCGACGATTAACGGAATTGATGTCTTGGGGATATCTGCAAAAACTGGCGAAGGGATCGACGGGTTTCTGGCCCGTCTGGGCGGGGAGGTGCAGTCTCGTTACGGGCTGACCGAAGCCGCGCCGTTGACCCGCGCCCGCCATCGCGAGGCGCTGGAGGAGTGCGCACAGGCACTGACGCAGGCGTGGCCGACAGAGGGGCCGGGCCGCCAACCGGAATTAATCGCCGAAGACCTGCGGCTGGCTGTTCGGGCGCTGGGACGGATTACCGGGCGGGTTGATGTGGAAGACCTGCTGGACAAGATTTTTGGTGATTTCTGTATCGGAAAATAGAAAAATGTTTCACGTGAAACAATGACGGTCCCAACCTTGAAATGTTTCACGTGAAACAATTAGTCCCATGTTTCACATGAAACAATTAGTCCCATGTTTCACATGAAACAATTAGTCCCATGTTTCACATGAAACAATCACGGCATTGGCCGGGCACATGTCAGATAAAATGACGGATAAATTGACTCTGGCCCCTCCCCTACCTAAATTCCCGGCATGCCGAATCAGAACACATATCAGAACAAATATGACGTGATCGTCATTGGTGGTGGACATGCGGGCAGTGAGGCTGCGTCTGCGGCGGCACGTGTTGGTGCGAAAACACTGCTGCTGACACATCGCCTGGATACGATTGGCGTAATGTCGTGTAATCCGGCGATTGGTGGCCTGGCCAAGGGCCAGTTGGTGCGTGAGATTGACGCTCTCGACGGCATCATGGGCAAGGCCATTGATCGGGGCGGTATCCAGTTTCGTATGCTCAACCGCTCCAAAGGCCCGGCCGTATGGGGTCCGCGCGCGCAAGCGGACCGGGGGCTTTACAGGGCCGCCGTACAGGACCTGCTGGAGCAGCAGGATGGCCTGGATATTCTTGCTGACCCCGTCGATGACCTGATCTTTGATCCGTCGGGTCGGGTCGCGGGCGTAAAAACGCAGTCCGGAAAAGTGATCAGCGCCAGCGCTGTTGTTGTGACCACTGGCACTTTCCTGCGCGGTCTGATCCATGTCGGCGCAGACCGGATCCCGGCGGGCAGATATGGCGAAACACGGGCAGTTGGATTGTCCTATACCTTCAAGCGTCTGGGGTTCCGGCTGGGACGCCTGAAAACGGGGACGCCGCCGCGCCTTGACCGGCGGACCATCGACTGGGATGGCCTGGAGGTGCAGGACGGAGACGACCCGCCGGTGCCGTTCTCTTACCTGACCGAAAAAATCACGACGCCGCAAATCGGTTGCCGGATTACCTATACCACACCCGAAACGCACAGGCTGATAGAAAATAACCTACACCTGTCGGCGATGTATTCCGGGCAGATTGAAAGCGCCGGGCCGCGCTACTGTCCGGCAATCGAAGACAAGGTGGTTCGCTTTCCGGACCGCAGCCGCCATCAGATCTTTCTCGAACCGGAAGGTCTTGAGGACCCGACCGTCTATCCAAACGGAATCTCAACCTCCCTGCCGGCTGCCGTTCAGCTTGAAATCCTGAAAACCATACCGGGCCTCGAGAAGTCAACGATGATCAGGGCCGGATACGCCATTGAATACGACTACATAGACCCGAGAGAATTGTCGCCAACGCTGGAAGCGCAGCGTGTTCGGGGCCTGTTTCTGGCCGGGCAGATCAACGGCACGACCGGTTACGAAGAGGCCGCTGCCCAGGGACTGGTTGCCGGTATCAATGCCGCCCACCGCGCCAGCGGATCGGCACCGTTCATCATCGATCGCGCGGATGCCTATATCGGCGTGATGATCGATGATCTGGTGACGCTTGGCACCAAAGAACCCTATCGCATGTTTACCTCGCGGGCTGAATATCGCCTGCGGTTGCGGGCGGATAACGCCGATCAGCGTCTGACGGAAATCGGATTCGCGGCGGGGGCCGTGGGCTCGGCGCGGTTGGCCGCCTATACCGACAAGATGACCGTCCTGAAGGGTTGCTATCAGCAAATGGAAAGCCTGACTGAAACGCCGAATGTGCTTAAAAAGAAGGGATTTGCCATCAATCAGGATGGTATTCGGCGCGGCCCCGCTGAGCTTTTGGCCTATCCGGGTGTTACTTTTGAGCAAATTACGATGGCCTGGCCGGAGCTTGATGCCGTGCCGGACAATATTCGCCAGCAGATAGAAATTGAGTCGTTATATGCTACCTATCTTGCGCGTCAGGATGCGGATGTGAAAGCGTTTCGACGCGACGAATCTTTGACTCTTCCAAATGATCTTGATTATAACGAAGTACCCGGATTTTCAAATGAAGTGCGGGCAAAGCTGGCGGAAGTGCGCCCGGAAACGCTGGGGGCGGCATCGCGGATTTCTGGTGTAACACCCGCAGCCCTTACGATTCTTTTGACTTACGTTAAGCGTAATCAATCACGCTTATCAGCATAACCAGAATTTTTTGAATAATAAACATCAAATGGTTGACCCTAAAAATTCAGGACTCTTGACGCGAGAAGATTTCGCCACTCAGGCGGGCCTGTCACAAGACCTGGTCGAGCGCTTTTCCGAATACCGGAAATTGCTTGAGAGCTGGCAAAGCCGCGTCAACCTGGTTGCCCGCTCAACCGTGCCGGATATCTGGGGCCGTCACTTTCTCGATTCGGCCCAGTTGTTTTCGCTGCTTCCGGTAACCGCAAAAACGCTGGTTGATCTGGGAAGCGGTGCCGGTTTTCCCGGCCTTGTTCTGGGCCTGCTGGTTTCCGAGCGCGGTGGCCCGGATATTCATCTGGTCGAGGCGGACAGTCGCAAAGCGGCTTTTCTTTCGGAGGCGAATCGGGTGTTGCAGGCCAATGTGACCGTGCATTGCAGACGAATTGAGTCGATCAACGACCTGAAAGCCGATGTTATTACGGCGCGCGCGCTGTCGCCGCTGGACCGCCTTCTCGGTCAGGCCGAACGATTTATCACGCCTGCCTCGACCTGCCTGTTTTTGAAGGGTGAAAAGGCCTCACTGGAATTGACCGAGGCCCTGAAACATTGGACAATGGAGGTTACTGAAATCGCCAGTATTACCCACGATCTGGCCCGCATTCTTAAGCTTACGGAAGTATCACGCGTTGAATAATTCAACCCAACCGATAAATATGGGTCGTGGAACGCGAATCCTTGCCGTTGCCAACCAGAAAGGCGGGGTTGGCAAAACGACAACCACCATCAATCTGGGGACGGCGCTGGCGGCGGTTAAACAAAAAGTCCTGATTATTGATCTCGACCCGCAGGGAAATGCCAGCACCGGACTTGGCGTTCCGCATGATCAGCGCCTGCTCAATTCCTATCAGCTTTTGATGGGCGAGGCCGGGATTCTGGACGTTACCCGGGAAACGGAAATCCCCAACCTTGATATCGTGCCGTCGGCACCGGACCTTTATGGTGCCGAGGTCGAGCTGGTTCAGGCGACCCGGCGCGAATACCGGCTGCGCGAGGCCCTGATCGCCTGCGTCGGTGCCTATGATTATATCCTGATCGACTGCCCCCCGGCACTCGGGTTTCTGACCGTCAACGCGCTGACAGCGGCGCAGGCCGTGCTGGTGCCGCTGCAATGCGAGTTTTATGCACTGGAAGGTATCAGCCAGCTGATCAAGACCATTGAGCGGGTCAGGAGCGCCTTCAATCCGGGACTGGAAATTCAGGGTATCGTGCTGACCATGCATGACAAGCGCAATAACCTGTCCGACCTGGTCGCCAATGACGTCAGGGACTATTTTGGCGACAAGGTCTATAACACCGTTATCCCCAGAAACGTCAGGGTTTCAGAGGCCCCGTCCCATGGCCGACCGGTCCTGCTTTATGATATCAATTGCCCCGGTTCCAGGGCCTACCTGAATCTGGCTGGGGAAGTCATTCACCGCGAAAGACAAATGGGGTCCAGATGACTGCACAAAAACCGAAACAGTTGGGCCGCGGACTGGCGGCCTTGTTGGGAGATCCGGAAAAAGACCTGCCCGATCTTGATCAGATGCGTGCCGCCAAGCCGGTGCCGATAGAATTTCTGCGCCCCGGTAAATATCAGCCCCGGCGGATCATGAGCGCCGGCCTGATTGACGAGCTTGCAGAATCAATCAGGGACAAGGGCATCATCCAGCCGATCATCGTCCGTCGTCATCCGAAAGATCCGCAGGCGTACGAGATAATTGCCGGTGAGCGGCGCTGGCGGGCGGCTCAGGTTGCCAAGCTCCATGAGGTGCCGATTATCGTCAAGGATTTCGATGATCAGGAAACCCTGGAGGTCGCGCTGATTGAAAACCTTCAGCGCCAGGACCTGTCGCCGCTGGAAGAGGCGGAAGGCTACCAGCGCCTGATGGAAGAGTTCGGCCATACACAGGAAGAGATGGCCAACAGCATCGGCAAGAGCCGCAGCCATGTGGCAAACATGGTGCGCCTGCTGACCCTGCCGGAAAATATCAAG
>JAJFIJ010000283.1 GCA_021775105.1 Rhodospirillales bacterium
CCTTGCGCGCGCTTGTCGATTATCTCGATAACCGGCTGGCGCGCCTGCAAGCAGCGGCGCTATCGGCGGCTCCGACCAGTGAACGCGTGACCGCGCAAACTGAATTGACGACCAGACAAAACGAACTCAACATTCTTCAAAAAAGCCTCCGTGAAAAACAAACCAATGAAGCCATCGCCAAAGCCAGTATTGCGACACTGAAGGATGCGGTTTCGGCGCTGGGGAGCGCCACTTGCAAAGCGCCACCGACCCCACCCAACCCGAAATTCACTGCTGCCTGCGCCGATCAGCGGACTGCAAAAACGGCACTTGACCAGGCGAATATCCAGATTGCAACCAAACTGGGTGAGATATCCATCTTGGAAAAGAAAATTCTGACTTCGGAGAGCAGCATAGCTGTGCGACGCAGATTGGCTATCGACCTTGAGCGGGCATTTAACGACGCTGTCGCCAATATTATGTTTGTTTACCTGAAGGGTCGGGAGGAGGCCAATATGGTTCTCGATCAGGCCGTTGCCATAATGAGCAAGGCATCAGGCGTTGTCTCCCCCTGATGTTCCGTGAATTGACGTAGGCCCACTTCTTCACAAAAATTAATCACACATCTATTCATTTCAATAATGAGAATGATTATTATTTGCATTAACTGAAATTTTAGCATATTCCTGAATCCTGCAAAATTCAGAAGGACCAGAATATGACCGGACTCCGTGTAGATCCATCCCTCAACCGCTACCTCTGCCCCGTTTGTGACCTTGCAAATGGCGAGCGTCTGATTATCAGCGCATTCCGTCGCTGGCTTCATGACCGGGCGTCCCTACCCAAAATTGCCCAACGGTTCTGTCAAAGCCTTGGCCGGGATAAAGGACACCGGGCGATTGAAGGTTTTTGCGTTCTGTTTGATCTGCTGGCCAATAATGCCCGACGTCAGATCAGTCTTCGATATCCCGGCAGCGATAAAGTCAGCACCGACGAGCGCACCCTGATCGCTCTTGTTGCCGCAGCCCAGCATAACAACCACGACCGGGTCGCCGCCCTTGTCCGCTGGCTGCTGCCTTCGGCTGTACAGGGGCTTGCCGTTATCAACACTTTGGCTTTCGCCGCCGCCCTGAAAGAAGGCGGCTACATCCTGGCCCAGCCGTCACCCAGAAGACCGGCAGAGAAGCCGGGCGCGGGTTTGCTGAAAGCGGTCAGCTGACTTAGTCTGATTTTTTCACCGATGCATTTCGGGCAAGGCTTTGGGCCGGAGTAATTGCCTCGCCGCAATGAGGGCAATTGACCGGCATTTTGCGAAGTTGATGGCGGGCGGAATTCAGAATTGAAGCGGCTTCACGATCGCTCAACCCCATGTGATCACGGGCCTCACGCAGACGCTCATGATCGGCCTCGGTGATCTTGCCATCTTCAAGAATTGCATCGATCAACTCGCCATAGGCCTGACGGCGGTGATGAAGTGCCTGATTGAACCCCGACGCCAGTATGCCTGTCGGCAATGCCACCATCCCGACACTGATGATTCCGATGATTGACCCCAGCACTTTACCGGTCGCCGTGACCGGGACGGCATCGCCGTATCCGATGGATGTCATGGTGATGATCGCCCACCACAGCGATGCCGGGATAGAGCCGAATTTGTCCGGCTGGACTTCGAACTCGGCGAGATAAACCAGACTGGCTGAAAGTACGACCATCATCATCAGAATGAACAGCGCTGCTCCTATATTGGCGGCTTCGACGTTGACAACATCCTTGAGCAATCTGAGCGCCGAAGAATATCGGGTCAGGCGGAACACGCGAAGCAGTCGCAGAACCCTGAGAAACCGTAGATCAAAACCGCCCAGCAGTGCGAGGAAATAGGGCAGTATGACAATCAGGTCCAGAAGCGCCATTGGTGTCAGCATGTAGCGCAGACGCCCGGTCACCGGATGGTGATGCACAATGCCAGTCTGCTCGACACTGACCCAGACGCGAAACAGGTATTCTATCGTGAAAACGATAACCGAGAAGGTTTCAAAAACGCGGAAACTTTCGCCGTGCGCTGTATAAAGTTCAGGAACGGATTCCAGAATAACGGCAATGACATTGAGTGTGATCAGACTGACCAAAAACAGATCGCACCAACGGCTGGCCGCGTCATCGTCGCGGGCAGATTCAAGAATTTCGTAACTACGCCGTCTGAAAGAGCTCATAACGTGACATGCTACCCCGTCCACGTGACGGTGGCAAAATCAGAGGTCGTGTTCCGGTGTTTTCGATTTGCGAAAAACCGACCATGCCAGCATTGCCCATGCCCCGAGAAACATCCCGCCCCCCATGGGGGCACCGATAGGGATCGGGTTTGTTCCCGTCAGACTGTAGGCATAGAGGGTGCCCGAAAACATCAAAATCCCACCAACAAAGAACCATCCGCTGCGTGTCGCCCAATAAGCCGAGCGTTCGTCAGGAAGAGATTTTTTCAGCCATGCCACCGCAAACAGCGCCAGAGTGTGGAACATATGATACTGAACCGCGATCTCGAAGGCGTTGCGGATTTTAGGATCACCCGACAGGGTATGATAGCCATACGCCCCGGCCCCCACGGCAGTGATGCCACTTAATCCCGCAAGAAATGCCCAAAAACGCCAGCTATCCATCGTCATTCCACCAAAGGCTCCATATTACGCAAGTTGTCGAGTATGGCCTGCTCGAACGTTCCCGTATCATCTTCCGGGATGTCCTCAACAGCATCAAGAAAGGACATCATGTCCTTTTCAAGAATGCCCATTGTGTTCAGCCGGTCGTAACCTTCCCGAGCCCAGTCGATATTATCAAAATTGTCGCCAAACCACGTACCGCCGGAACTGGTCCGCATAATATCCAGTATGGTTTGACGTTCAACCCCGAGTGCGCCTGCTGCAATCAAAGCCCGACGCACGGCAACCACGCTGGAAGAGGCAACAAAATTATTGACCACCTTGCAGGTCAGTCCGGCCCCGGTCTCACCCAGATGATGCACATCTTCGCCCATCACCCCGAAGACCGGCATCAGTGTCGATACGGTATCCCCTGCCCCTCCAACCATAAACGTCAGGGTGCCGCTCCCGGCGCGGTAAGGTGCGCCCGACATGGGAGCATCGAGGAGCTCCACATCGTCGGGTAGCCGATTTTTCAGTGGCGTCAGCACGCGCGGAGACAGGGTCGAACTGACGATCAGTGTTTTCGGATAGTTCGTGACCGCAAAAATTGCCTGCTCGTCGAAACAAAGGTCCTGGGTCTGCCGCCAGTCACGGACAACAGAAATGACTGTATCCACGCGGTCGGCAAATTCTGCAGCTTGTTTGATCATGCGATCCTGAAAGCCAGAAAATTCACTGACCGGCCGGACATCAAAGCCCCAAACCTCATAACCGGCATCAAGCAGGCATCGGGCCATGGGCAACCCCATGGCTCCACATCCCGCCACACCAATGACACCGGGCATATCCAACGTTTCTAGACCTGTTGGCCGCTGGAAGCGGAAATCAGGGCTTCAAACAATCTAAAATTGGGATTGCCCGGCGTGGCAAAAAATTCCGGATGCCACTGCACACCAAGACAAAACGCCTGATCAGGCAGTTCCACACCTTCAATGATTCCGTCATCGGCGACAGCATTGACGAGCACATCTTCGGGCACGGACTTGATGCTTTCATTATGGGCTGTGTTGACCTGAAGTTCATCGGCCTGAACGATACGATGAAGCAGGGTGTTTTGTGAAACCCTGACGCCGTGCGCAGTCTGTTCCGCTGGCTTGGCATTCAGATGATCAAAATCTGTCCCGGCTTCCGCCTTGATATTCCTGTAAAAGGTTGCGCCACGAGCCCCTGCGATCACCTGCATTCCGGCGCAAATCCCGAGTACCGGAACCCTGTTTTCCAGAATTTTCCCCATCAACTGAATTTCGAAGGCGTAACGCGGATGAATATCTTCGTTGGTCGCCGGAGCGTCTCCATAGAGTAATTCGGGGAACGGGTAAAACCCGCCGGGGAAAATGAACCCGGCGCAGGTATCTAGGTAGGTATCAATGGCGTCTTCGATATAAGGGACTGCGACCGGCAATCCGCCTGCCCGCCAGATGGCATCAAAATATACAGTTCGAAGGGCATAGTGAGGGCGGCTCGAAAACGAACCCTCCGCCTCATAATCCATCAACAGCCCGATTGGAGTGCGAATATTCATATTGCCTTGTTTAAAGCCAATTCGTTAATTTTGATTATATGCTAGTCTGTCTGGACTTTGTCTTATTATCTTGGATTTACAAACTGGAAAAATTGAAGGAAACCGTGTGAAGGCTGAGTCGCGTTATCGTCATTTTGACCCAGATAACCAGATCTACCCGGAGTTGACCGACGTTTATCGTTACTGGCAACAGAAACAGGGTGGGCGTTTCGCCCCGCCGTGGACGGATATCAACCTCCTTGATATCGCCCCCGCAGTCATTCCCAGAATCTGCGTGGTTGATGTCAATGCCGACAGAAGCGAGTTTACCTACCGTTTCTGGGGGACCGCCATAACCGACATGCATCACTATGACCTGTCCGGAAAATCGGTACTGGTTCTGAAACCGGCCCATTATGCAAAAACCATTTACCGGCAATACCAGACCGTCTTCGAAACTGCAAAACCGCAGGGGTTTTTGACAGAAGTTCCTTTTGAAGCCGATCACTACACCTATTACGCCGTTATCCGAATGCCGCTGTCCTCGAACGGCAAGGACGTCGACATGATTATGAGCGTTGAGGATTACGGCGACGACCGGGATCAGTTACGCAAGGTATTTGACAAAGCTATACAAGACCAGTCGATCTAGGCGGTTGAGTCCATACTGCCCGCCCCGAATTGAAGTTTTCCATCCCATACAGCGAAAGATGCTTTGTTGCGGCGCGTCAACTTGGTATAAAATCCACAAGACTTAGGGGGAGGATGGGTTGTGCCGCTGCTACATCTAGCGGTTCTGGCAATTGTTCAGGGGATAACCGAGTTTCTGCCGGTTAGCTCGTCTGCACATCTGGTGCTGGTTCCGGAATTTCTTGATATGCCAGATCAGGGACTGGTGCTGGATGTCGCTGTTCATGTCGGCACCCTTGGCGCGGTGATGCTTTATCTGTGGCGGGATATCGCCAGCATGTTGAGTGGGATCAGCCGGGCCATGCGCAGCCGCAGCGCGCCAGGCCTCAGGCTGCTGGGCTTTCTGATCATTGGCACGATCCCTGTTGTCGCCGCCGGATTCGCCCTCAATTATTATTATCCGGACGGCATTCGCTCAATCGAGGTCATAGCCTGGACAACACTGGGGTTTGGCATTCTGCTAATGATCACTGATCAGATCGGCATGACGCTCAGGCGCATCGAACATCTGGGAATTGGCGATGTGCTGGTGATTGGCATGGCCCAGACACTGGCGCTGATCCCCGGCACCAGCCGATCCGGCATCTGCATGACAGCTGCGCGGGTACTTGGCATGGAACGCTCCGATGCCGCCCGGTTCTCGATGTTGCTGTCGATCCCGGCGATCATGGGTGCTGGAACACTGAAAGGGTATGATCTGTGGAAATCCGGGGATGCCGCGCTGACCAGCGACGCGATCGTCGGGGCAGGCATGTCTTTCATCACCGCGCTGATCGCCATTGCCCTGATGATGGCCTGGCTCAGACGCGCGACGTTTACCCCGTTTGCCCTTTACCGGGTCGCTCTTGGCGTTGTCTTGCTGGGCTATACGTATAACTGGATCGGATAACCATCGTGAGTGATCTGTTTGACACACTCCGCAATGCCTGCGCCAGCGAATGGCAGGCCTATACGGAACATGCTTTCGTCAGAGGCCTCGCCGATGGGACCCTGCCGGAAGCCTGCTTCAGGCATTATCTAGGGCAGGACTACCTGTTTTTGATCCATTTTGCCCGCGCTTATGCACTCGCCGCCTATAAATCAGAAACCCTTGAAGATATCCGTCAGGCGGCCGCCGGGTTGTCAGCAATCATTGATGTCGAAATGGGGTTACATGTGGAATTCTGTAACGGCTGGGGGCTTTCTGAGTCCCAAATGGCCGCTCTGCCCGAAGCCGAAGAAACCATGGCCTATACCCGCTATGTTCTGGAAAAAGGCCTTCAGGGTGATCTTCTCGACCTTCATGTCGCGTTGGCGCCGTGCATGCTGGGATATGCCGAGGTTGGCAAAGCTCTTGCTGCCGACCCGGCGACGAAAACCGATGGCAATCCTTATCAGGCATGGATCGAAATGTATGCATCCAGTGAGTATCAGGAATTTGCCGATGTTGAAAAACAGACCCTCAACCGTTTGATGGGAACCCGTGGCGGACCAGGTCGCATGGCATCGCTGAGCGAATCATTCCGTCAGGCGACGCGACTGGAAACGGCGTTCTGGGAAATGGGCCTAAATCCATAGTCGGTCCCTTTGAAAAATTTGCCAGAGCACGCTATTCTGGTGAAGATTGCATTGACATACGTTTAAATTGCACAGAGAGAGTTACTGCGTGATAATAAATGGGCGGGAGCGGAGCTGAAAGACCAGAGGATCGAAATCAGCCATGTCTTACCAGAATCACAATTCCATTTATCGTAATTTATCTGTTTTGATAGTCGATGATGACGCAGTGATTATCCGGATTATTGAACAGATACTCAAAACAATGGGCTTCGAGGAGGTTCATTCAACCTGTTTTCCAAAAACAGGGTTGGAGTTGATTGTTGACAGTTTTGAAGCAAAAAAACCTTTTGATCTGGTCATTTGCGACTGGATGATGCCTGAACTGTCAGGGATTGAATTGCTCAAGAAAATTCGGGACAAGGACCTGAAGCTGGCTTTCATCATGCTGACTGCAAATGCGACAGTTCAGGCAATCAGGGATGCCAGCAAACTTGGTATTGATGCCTATCTGGGGAAACCCTTCACCGCTGATCAGGTCCAGCAGAAAGTAAAAACCGTTGCAAACCGCATACTGAAAAAATAGGAACCGGGGACTGGTCGCCATATCATCAAGCATACCGTTATCAATGGCATGTCCTCCTGATCCAATGACCTAGAAATTTCTCGAATCCGCTGGCCTCAATTGCCGCTCCCCGGCCCTGGCGGCGGCGATTTCGCTGCGCAGCCGGGCACCGTCTTTCGGCAGGTTCCCCGCCAGCGGCAGGCAGTTCGACGCATGGTTGGAGCGGAAGATAACCGGCATCGGCGGATCAAGCAGGCTGATCAGATAATCCTGTTCGGCAAGAATACCTGCATTATCCTGCATTTCAAAATCAGCTTCCTGGCTGGCCATGAACTCATCGACAACGTTATCTGCCAGACCCAGTTGCAGCGTCGACAGATAATTGGGCGGCGTTGTATTGACCAGTTCCGCCGTGCCTTCAATATGCGCGCGCCAGTCCTTCTGCCCGCCAAGACCAAGAATGACCGTCGCCGATACCTTCAATCCGGCTTCGCGGACGCGGGCCAAAGCCATGCCATGTGTCCGCTGGGACGCCCCCTTGATGATACGTTTCAGCACCGGTGTCGATCCCGATTCGATGCCCATATAGACCAGCGACAGCTTGCGCTCTTTCAACTCCCTGAGATCTTCAATGGATTTATCAATCAGGTTTTTCGGCGTTGCATAAGCAGATACGCGCGTCAGACCGGGGAAAGTTGCCGCCAGTTTTTCAAGAATGGCCCGCAGGGTATCCATCGGCAGCGTTATTGCATCGCCGTCGGCCAGAAATACCCGATGTGCCGTTGGCCAGTCCCGCGCCGCTGCGTCTATGTCGGCAAACACCTGATCCAGCGGCCTCGCCTGATAGGTCTTTGTCTTGTACATCGAGCAGAACGTGCAATGGTTCGACGAACAGCCCAGCGTCGCCTGAATGATCAGATTATATCCTTCACTGGGCGGTCGATAGAGCGGCATATCGTAAGGAATGGGAGACAAATTTTCCTGCAGGTGTCCGAATTGCAAATCTTTAAGTGGCAAAGAATACCGCAGACGTCGGCAGAGACAAGCATGCTTGACATGTCAATGCGAACACCTCTTGCAGGATTAAGCCATTCATCTTCTGATGCAACCAAGTCGCGTTTGTGGTATAATATCGCGTTATGGCAGAGCATAAAAACAGCACGAGACAAGACGCCCCGCCATCAGATAATGGCGGTAAGCCTGCGGTTTTATATAACCCGGCTCCTGATACAATGTTGCATGATTACGAAGCCGCGGCGCAGACATTTGAAGACCTCGAACCTCTCGCCAAGAAGCTCAAACTTCCTGAAAAACACAAGGATCAACACGTTCCCCTTGGTGAAGAAGATATCGAAAACGAAGACAGCCTGGTTTATGGCACGATTCACCGAGGAAATTTTCTGACCGATGAAGAACTGCTGGCGGATCTGCCGACGGGCGAAACCCTGAAACAACCGGAAGCCTTCGAGGTTTCGACCGATCAAGTATTTGCCGCGACAGCTTCCCATCAGGTAGCGGACTTCCAAGGGCCGGATGGCACGGATCCCCTGGCCCGGCAAACCGAGGACGGGCGCTATGAACTTGTCAGCAGGACGGAGCGAAGTCTTGCAGAGGGAGAATCCCCCACCGGTGCCCTTTCCCGTAATCCGGATCAGCCTGAAGATGGCGACATTGATGACCAATCCGCTGGCGATACCAGTGCCGACATTTTCGTCAGCACACAAGACACGGATGCGATTGACGGAAATCACGGAGACGACGACGAACCCTTAAGTAACGATCTGAATGCCAACAGCAACGACGATATTCTGAGAGGCGGCGACGGCGGTGACACGCTTGATGGCGGACCGGGCGACGATACCTTTTACGGAGATGACGGAGACGATGTCATGCTCGGCGGTGATGGCAACGACGTTTTTTACGGAGGACCCGGAGATGATACAGCAAGCGGTGATGCCGGGAATGACCTGTTCATATTCGGCCACGGAAACGGCACTGATCACTTCTCGGGAGGAAGCGGCTGGGCAGACGTTATCCAGCTTGACGGGATCACTGTCGGGCCGGACGAGGGGGTGTGGACCCTGGATGTTGGCGGCGGCACCAATTGGGCGGAAACGGATTCCGGATTGGAATTCGATGAAAGCGCCAGCGGCAGTATTGAACTCGGAGACGGGTCAACTTTGACGTTCGAGGATATCGACCGCATCGACTGGTCTTCAGGCTGAGCAAAAGGCCTGCAAACCGGAATTCAGATTGGCCTCCGGCAATTAATCGTTCAAATTGGGGTAGGTACTGTTAACATACCGCCCAGCTTCTATTAATCTCAAAGGACACCGATGGACAGCCAGCACCGAAGAGTGGAAGACGTCGAACTTGCCGCGTTCGCTGATTTCAGCGAGGCTACAGCAGGCGGCGCGAGATCTGTGATGTGACCTGATCGCCACGGAAACCGGCGAAGCGGTCGAAGGTGATCCGCAACATTCCTATCACAACATTCAGTGGGCCGGGTTTGAAGAAATCTATCTGCGTGATAACTATACGCCCGGCTGATTTCTGACATGGAAATGAATTAACGCCTGTCAAATTCGCAATAACGAATATGTGAATTTGGTTACCTTCCCTTTTTTGATACCCTCCGGAATTGTAATGTTCATGCTATATAAGAATTCATAATCTCACTTCAGGGGGACCCATCGTGTCAATCTATTCAGTTCGTCATTTTTTTCCGGTTTTCGCTGCCGTTCTCGGGCTGACAACCCTTTTCAGTGCCCCCGTTCAGGCCGACAGCCACGGCCTGATCGTCAAGACAAGCGATTTTGCCGTTGCCAAGACGGTTGACCGCTTGGGAATCGCCATGGAACGCAAGGGGCTCAAAATATTCAAACGTATAAACCACGCCAAGGGTGCCAGCAGTGTCGGTATGAAGTTGGCGCCTGCGGAAGTCCTGATCTTCGGAACGCCAAAGATCGGCACACCGCTGATGCAGTCCAACCCGATGATTGGCCTTGATTTGCCCTTAAAAGCGCTGGTCTGGAAGGATGTCGACGGCACCGTCAAACTGGCCTACACCGACCCGGCGACCCTGGCTAAACGGTACGGCATTACGGACCGTGACAAAGTCTTCAAGAAAATAGCCGGTGCACTGAGCAAGTTCACTGATATGGCAACAAAACGGGGCGGTTTGCCAAAATAGGAACCGTTTAAAAGGCTTTGCACAACCTCAGCGAATCATAGATTGCAGCATGAATATTGCGGCTGGCGACGGCGTCGCCAACGCGGAACAACTGGTAAGTGCCTTGCGGGTTGTTTTCCAGCATCTGCGGATTGCCGCTGATCAGCGCGGGCAGATTTACCTCTCCCAGATTGGATGATCCTTCTTTCAGCTCGAAATATAACTCATCCATCGGCAACGTCCCGTGCTCGACAATCACCTGATCGACCCGGCGTTCGGTTGTCGATTTGTCGTACTCGTTAAACAGCGTCGCCACCAGTTGATTGCCATCGCGCCAAACCCCGGTCAGGCGTAAATTGCAGGTCAGTGTCGTTCCCTTCTGATAGAGTGTCTTGAAATAGGCCGGATAATTGAGACCGCCGGTTTCCTGACCGATGGCCCGGTCCGGGGTGACGATCTCCAGTTTTGATCCGGCGGCGGCAATCATTTCCGCGCACGACAACGCCTGATGCTGGCCGTGATCATCAAACAACAACACGTTGCCTGCCGGTGATACCTGCCCCGACAGAATATCCCAGGTGCTGACCACCAGATCCTCTCCGGCCTCAAGGAACGACGCATTGGGCAGACCGCCCGTCGCGATGATCACGATATCGGGATTTTCTGCCCGCACATCATCTGTTTCGGCAAAAAGATTGTAGCGCTGATCGACACCAAGGTGATCGACCTCTGTTGCCAGCCAGTCGGTGATACCGATGATTTCCCGCCGCCTTGGCAATTTGGCCGCCGTCACCACCTGCCCACCCGCCCGTTCAGCGGCTTCCATCAGAACAACATCATGCCCGCGCGACGCCGATACACGGGCTGCTTCCAGTCCTGCCGGACCGGCGCCAACAACGACGATCTTGCGTTTTGGCCCATCGCCCGGCGTGATCACCTGCGGCATGGTCCCTTCGCGTCCGGTTGCCGGGTTATGTGCGCAAAGCGCGTCACCCGCTTCATAGAGCCGGTCGATGCAGTAACCGACACCAACGCAGGGACGGATACGATCTTCCTGTCCCGAGCTGAGTTTTTTGACGATATGCGGGTCGGCAAAATGGGCACGAGTCATACCAACCATGTCCAAATGGCCTTCAGCGATGGCATGGCGCGCGGTGGCGATCTCATTGATCCGTGCGGCATGAAAAATTGCAATGTCATGTTCGCGCTTCAAGGCACCCGCGAGTTCCAGATGCGGCGCTGTCGGCGTGCCCATATTGGGAATCACATGTGAGAGCGCTTCGTCGGAATGCACCCGGCCCTTGATGACATTGATGAAATCAATCATGCCGGTGGCGACCAGACGCCTTGCGATCTCGAAACCGTCTTCGCGGGTTATGCCATTTTTTTCATCTTCATCGACAACCATGCGAATACCGACGATATAGTCGTCGCCAACCTGCTTGCGGATTTCGTCGAGCACTTCCAGCGAGAACCGCATGCGGTTGTCGAGAGACCCGCCGTAGGCATCGACCCGGCTGTTCGTCAGCGGCGACCAGAAGGCGTCGGTCAAGTGCCCGTAGGCTTCAAGCTCAACGCCGTCGAGCCCGCCCTCCTTGCAACGCCGGGCGCCCGCGCCGAGATCGCGGACAATACGATTGATATCGGAAATCTCGATTTCTTTCGGAAACCCCCTGTGCGCCGGTTCGCGAACCATACTGGGCGATACGACGGGCAGCCAGTCGCCGGTGTTCCATTCCGTGCGTCTCCCAAGATGCGTGATCTGGCACATTACGGCAGCCCCGTTGGCGTGCACACCGTCGGCCAGTTTCTGAAACCATGGAACAATGTCGTCACTGCCGGCGTCGAGGTTGCCAAACACGGCCGGGGAATCGAGCGAGACATTGGTTGAACCGCCGATCGCCGTCAGCGCAATCCCGCCTTTCGCCTTTTCTTCATGGTATAAACGATAGCGGTCTTTCGGCATGCCGTTTTCCGAATATGCCGGCTCGTGCGCCGTGCTCATAACGCGATTTCGGAGTGTCAGATGCTTCAACTGAAAAGGCTGAAGCAGGGGGTCTGTGGAGGACATGGCAAATACCCTAAATCGCTAGTCGACAAAAAACGTTTCGAACTCCGCTCGTGTTTCTTCCGGCAATTCTTCTGCCAGATAATGCCCACCAGGGAGGCTCTGGCCGCGAACATCATTTGCCCGTTCGCGCCATTCGGCCAAGGCATCGAAGCATCTCTCGATCACTCCGTTGCCGCCCCACAAGACCAGCACCGGACACTCGATCCTGGTCGCCAGATCCGCTTCATCGTGTTCGAGATCAATGGTCGCCGCCGCCCGGTAGTCTTCACAAGTCGCGTGAACGGTTTCGGGGTTGGCAAAACAGCGCTGATATTCGGTGAACGCCTCTGTCGAAAAGTGCCGCAGACCTGCACCCCCAAGTCCGCATTTAACGCGCAGATAAAATTCCGGGTCCGCGCCGATCAGACGCTCGGGCAGGGGTTCGGGCTGAATCAGAAAAAACCAGTGGTAGTAGGCGCGGGCAAAGGCGTCATCCGTCTTGCGATACATGGCCAGCGTTGGGGCGATATCAAGAACCGCCAGCTTTTTGACACGCGCCGGGTGATCCAGCGTCAATCGATGGGCGACCCGGGCACCGCGATCATGTCCGGCGAGAAAAAACTCATCAAACCCCAGTTCGGTCATGACCTCGACCTGATCCAGCGCCATCTGGCGTTTCGAATAAGGTGTATGGTTCTCATCACTGGCCGGTTTGGAACTGTCGCCGTAACCGCGCAAATCCGTGATGACGACGGTGTAGCGTTCTGTCAGGCGGTTGGCGATCTTGTGCCACATCACATGGGTTTGCGGATAACCGTGCAGCAGAAGCAGCGGTGGCCCGCCCCCCCCTTTCAGGCAATTGATTTCGGCACCTGATGTTTGTATCCGTTGCTGCTCGAACCCTTCAAACATGCTTGAATTCCTTATGCTGGTTTTTATCCTAGTGCCTGGCAGGCAGCCTGAATTCGATGACACGCCTCTGTCAGGTCGTCCATACTGGCCGCCGTCGACAGGCGGATATAGGGCGACAAACCATACGCTTCGCCATGCACGGCGGCAACGCCGACGCTGTTCAGCAGGTACATCACGACATCCTTGTCAGACGTGATGTATTCGCCATCCGGTGAGGACCGTCCGATCAGGTTCGAGCAGTTGGGAAACACATAAAACGCGCCTTCGGGTTTGGTGCAGGTCAGGCCTGCCGCATCGTTCAGCATGTCGACGACAACATCGCGCCTGGCCTGAAATTCGGCCGCCCGTTCCGGCACAAAATGCTGCGGTCCGGTCAGCGCTTCGATGGCAGCGGCCTGCGAAATCGAGCACGGATTGCCGGTATTCTGGTTTTGTAACTTGGTCATCGAACCAATCAGTTCTTTCGATCCACCGGCAAACCCCAGCCGCCAGCCGGTCATCGAATAGGCCTTGGATACGCCATTGACCGTCAACGTCCGCTCATAAAGTTCCGGTACAACCTCGGCCATGGTGACAAACTTCAGGCCATCAAACAGGATGTGTTCATATATATCATCGGTCAGAATATAAACGTGAGGATGGCGCAGCAGCACCTCGCCAAGGGCGCGCAACTCGTCCGCCGAATAAACTCCGCCGCAGGGGTTGTTCGGCGAATTCAGAAACAGCCACTTGGTCCGTGGCG
>JAJFIJ010000284.1 GCA_021775105.1 Rhodospirillales bacterium
TCGAAACCTATGGCCGGGTGGTCGCGATCACCCGTCAGGTTCTGATCAACGACGATCTGGACGCCTTTACCCGGATCCCCGCCATGTACGGCAACTCCATCGCCCAGCTTGAAAGCGACGTGGTCTGGGACATCGTCACCGCAAACCCAGCGATGGCCGACAACAAGGCTTTGTTCCATGGTGATCACAAGAATCTGGCCGGAACCGGAGCAGCGCTCTCTGTTGATGCGGTTGGTGCTGCCCGCGCGGCCATGGCCAAACAAACCGGGATGGACAAGAAAACGGTTTTGAACATCCGTCCGTCGTTCTTGATCGTTCCAGCTTCTTTGGAGCTGAAGGCCGAGCAGATGGTGGCTCAGAACATTGTGCCGGCCGATACGGCCAATGTGGTGCCGCAGTCGATCCGCACTTTGTCGCCAATCTCCGAACCTCGCTTGGATGCCGTAAGTGAAAAGGCCTGGTATCTGGCAGCCAATCCCAATCAGATCGACACCATCGAATACGCCTATCTGGAAGGTCAGCAAGGTGCCTACATTGAGACTCGAAATGGTTTTGATGTGGATGGTGTCGAGATCAAGTGTCGTCTGGACTTTGGAGCCAAGGCCATCGATTGGCGTGGGTTGTTCAAGAACCCCGGCGCATAACACGGACTTTTCATAATCATTTCTGACGAGACGGGCAGCCAATTGGTCGCCCTTCGTCTTTTAAGGAAAAGGAAACCTTCCATGAAAAACTACATTCAACCCGGCAACACCATCACGCTTGCGGTTCCCTACGATGTCACCTCCGGCGGGGGCTTCCTGCTTGGCGGCATCTTCGGCGTTTCCAACATCGATGCGGTTGCTGGAGAAGAGGTCGAGGCGAGCCTTGTCGGAGTCTTCGATTTAACCAAAGCCGCCTCTCAAGCCTGGATTGCCGGTGACAAGGTTTATTGGGATGACACCAACAAGGTCACGACCAAAACAGCAACCAGCAACACCTTGATTGGTGTGGCCATCGAAGCAGTTGGTGGCACAGCCAGTGAGACCATCGGGCGTGTTCGGCTGAACGGCAGCTTCTGATGACTGCTCTGGGCGCTGCAATGGATGTGCTTTTTGCAGATCCGAACATTGCTTCTGATGGGGTTTATACCTCCTCCGGCGATGATGCAGTGCCTGTTCGACTCATTGCTCGACGTCCGGATGAGATCATTGGTTTTGGTGAAACCCGGGTTCATTCAGAGACAACCTTGTTTGATATCAGGGTTTCTGAAGTGCCCGACCCTAGACCTGGCGATCAAGTGACTTTCAATGAAAGGAGCTATGTCGTTCAAGGAGAACCTGAACGCAGAGATCCTGATCGCCTGGTTTGGACATTGGATGTGAGGCCCGCATGAAGCTCGCGGCCTCTATTGCCGGTTCCATGAAAGCCGATCTCAAAGCAGAAATGCGACAGATTGAGAAAGCGGTCACCGGTGGCATCAAGGAAGCTGGCGACGGCCTCAAAGGAAGTCTTCGGCGGCAGGTGATTTCAGCCGGTCTGGGGCCGCGATTAGCTCGAACCTGGCGAAGCCGGGCCTATCCCAATAAAGGCCATGACGCGGCGAGCCTTGTCTGGTCAAAAGCACCGCAAATCGTTCGAACCTTTGATCGGGGAGCCGTCATCAAAAGCAAGTCTGGCTTTTGGCTGGCCATTCCAACGGCTGCGGCACCCAAACGTGGTGTCGGCGGGAAACGGATAACACCGTCCAATTTCCCGGAGCATCGGTTTGGGCCACTGAGATTTATTTATCGCAAAGGTCAGCCCTCCCTGTTGGTCGTCGATGGTGTGCGGGTCAGTGGCAAGACCGGGCGTGTTGGCCGTCGAGCCAAGGGCGGTTCCTATACGAAGTCTGGCCGGATCAAATCCGGGATCACCACGGTGGTGATGTTTGTGATGGTGCCGCAGGTAAAGATGCCGAAGCGTTTGGATGTGCGACGTGCTGCCGAAATTTGGTCCCGACGTACGCCGAGCCTCATTGATCGTCACATGCCACCGGAGTAGTCCGTGATTTCAAAAACTGAGCAAATTCTGTACGCACTGAAATCGCGAATGGAGGCGATCTCGAACGTTTCTGTCGAACGCAATTCAGCGGTGCCTGAGAAAATCCCGACGGGCGGTCTGATCGTCCTGCGTGATGGCAACGCCGACGAGCCGGAACAGCCCTTGGGCGGATTTGGCGGGGTGTATTGCCGCCAAGACGCTGAGATCGAGATCTACGTCGAGAACGGTGACCCGACGGTTAGAGACGTTGCGTTTGACGACCTGTTACAGCAGATCGGCGTAGTCCTTGAAGCTGATCCAACGCTGGGCGGTTTGGCTTTCGGCCTCACCTATGGTCGCCCAGAAATCGACACCGAAGCGGTAATCGGTGGTCCCGCCATCAAAGCGGGAACGCTGATCATCGCCATTGAATTCGAAGCCGACACACCGCTCGGCTGACCACTTTAAAATCTAGGAGACTTTCCATGGCCCGAGCCTATGGTTCGAGCGCCACGCTGCTGCTCAAGCGGGAGACCGCCTATGGGCAGGCCAGTGCTGGCGACTATATCCGCATGCCCTTTAATCGCTGCACCTTGGGTTCCGAACAAGGCCTGATCGATGATCCGGTCCTGGGACAAGGTCGTGATCCGCTGGCCCCCTTGCAAGACGTCATCAATGACGAGGGCGAAATCGTTGTCCCCATGGATCCGCGCTATCTGGGTATTTGGCTCACCGGCCTGTTTGGTGATCCCACGACCATTGATAACGGTGATGGTACCTTTGATCATGCGTTTGCTTCTGGGAATGATGCCTTGCCAAGCTATACGGTTGAGGTCGGCATGCCGCAGATTCCAGCCTTCTTCCATCATACCGGTGTTGTGGTGGGTTCTATTGCACTGGAGTTTCAGAGATCGGGGGCTGCAGCGGCAACGCTCAACGTCATCGCTCAAGGCGAGACCCGCAACAATACATCTCAAGGCGGAACGCCGTCGTCTCTTGCCTTCACCCGGATCAGTCAATTCCAGGGCTCCATTACCCGGGGCGGAAATCCCATCGGCAATCTGACTGGTGGTTCGCTCACTTATTCGAACAATCTCGAAAAGATCGAAACCATCCGATCGGACGGCAAGATTGACGGGGCTGACCCCACGGTGGCGGCTTTGACGGGCCGCATTGATGTGCGTTTTTCGGACACCACGCTGATTGATCTGGCTGCCAATGGAACGCCGGTTGATCTGACCTTCGGATACACGGTCGGCAATGCCAGCGTCATGTTTGCGGCCCACGAGGTCTATCTGCCCAAACCGAAACTGGCCGTCGATGGTCCGGGCGGTGTGCAGGCAAGTTTCGACTTCCAAGGGGCCCGCAATGAAACGGCTGGTCGCATGCTGGATGTCACCCTCGTCAATGATCTGAATGGGAGTGATTACGCATGATCTCCTTAAAACAACCAAGTGAGCCATTCGATATTGATCTGCCCTATGGCGTCATCGTCACCGTCAAACCGCTGACCACAGCGGGCATGGCTGCTGCACAGGCAGCTGCGCGTCGGCGCATTGAAGGGCTGGAAGCTCAAAGCAAGGAACTGTCGGAAGCGGGTCTATCTGCTGAAGGATTACCCGACCTTTCCGTCGATGCTGACCGCGATGGCATGTTTCAGGACCTGCTGATCAAGGAATTGGCGCTTCGCCATATCACCGCTTGGTCGGGTATTGAAGATGATCCGGTCGTCAATCCGGAGAATATCGCCGCTGTCATGTCGCTTTATCCCGTTGGTGAGCGGTTTTTCAATGAATTCACCCTGAAACAGGTGCTGCTCACCGCCGCAAAAAACGGATCCGGGCTCTCTGCCGCTGGCACTTCCAGCCAGGCGGAGGGCCCAGCTACTGCGAAGAATGCCAAGAAGACTGCGGCAACACCTGCCCACAACGTCGATACGCCCTAATCACGGACGAAGAACACCAAGCTTGGGAGGTCTTACAGGCCTGTCTCGGTCAGCTGCGCTTGGCACCATCCGGACACGTCATCGGCATCGATATGGGACCGGCACTGCGTATTGCTAAAGCACATGGAACTGATCTCTCCGTCGTTTCCGAACTGCTATCGGCGGCGGAAGCCGGGCTGATTGAGGCCCTTTCAAACAAGGATAGCGATTGATGGCCAAGGCCAAACATACATACGCGGTCCGCTTGGCCGTAGAAGGCGGCGGCAAGGTCAAGGCCGAGCTCGTCAACGTCGGTGAAAGCGGCGAACGCTCGCTCAAAAAGATCGACCGCGCCGGTGACAAGGCGTCCCGTGGTCTCGCCAACCTGACCGATCGCGCAAAAGGTTTGCATATCGGCATGCGTGCCCTCGGTGGGGCTTTAGCCGGTGTCGCGGCGGTGGGCGGTTTGGCCACGTTGATTGATCGGTCCATTTCCGCCGCAGACGTTATTGGAAAGACCGCTGATAAAATCGGTGTTGGTGTAGAAGCTCTGCAGGAGCTGCGATATGCGGCCCAATTGGCCGGTGTCGAGCAACGCACCATGGATATGGCCTTGCAGCGCTTCACCCGGCGTGTGGCCGAAGCCGCCAAGGGCACCGGTGAAGCCAAACAGGCACTCTCTCAAATGGGCATCGCACTGAAAGATCAACACGGTAATATTCGCCGATCCGAGGATCTGTTGAATGACGTGGCGGAAGCCTTCAAACGCACGTCCGATCCGGCAGAACGTCTACGGTTGGCGTTCAAGTTGTTCGACAGCGAAGGTGTGGCCATGGTCAACATGCTGGTTGGCGGTGCGGAAGCGTTGGAAGCCACCCGCCGCCACGCTCGTGATCTTGGCATCGTGCTTGAAGAAGACCTCGTTCGCAACGCCGAGAAGGCGCGCGATCAGTTGGATACCTTGGGCAAGGTGGTTTCTGCCAATCTGACCCGCGCCATGTTGGATCTAGCCCCGGCCATTGCCGACGCCTCATCTGGCTTGGCTGATCTGGCTGCCGATGCAGGAGTGGCCTATGAACAGATCAAGCTGGCCCTGTCCGGTGATTTTAATTTCGAGGGCCTATCGACTCGTTCCACCCGGCGCATCGTCGAAGAGCGCCGTCAGGAGCTCAAGGAGATTGCTCGCGAACTGAAAGGAATCGGAGATGTTGGATTCCTCGACGACCCCATCGCCTGGGGCCGCAAGGTCGCGCTCGAACGTCGCCTTCAGGAGCGGGTCGAACAGTACCGTCAATGGGCTACCAAGCTCGCCTGGTTGCAGCGGGACCGAGGGACAGAAGCACCCACCGTCGATCCAACGGCTACGCCCGACGGAATTGATGCAGATATTCAAGGCGCACGGGATCGCTCCCGGCGTATTGCGCAAATCGAGAAAGACTTACAAAAGCAGTTGTTCGACGCGACCCACCAGGGCGCAGAGCGTATTCGCGCCGAATACCAACGCCTGGTCACGGAGATGCAGTCGCTCATTACGCCGGATGGCGACAACCTGGATCAGGTTGGCGAGATCATGGCGCAAGCGGCAGCGGTCCGGGATGCAAAACTGGCTCGGTTGGCTGCCCAGGAAGAAGAAGCCGTCCGCCGTCGGGCGAAAGCCAATCGCAAAATCATCGATGGCCTCCAAGCCGAACACGATGCTTTGGCCATGACCGATAGGGCGCGCTTTGTCTCTCAGGCGTTGAGACGCTTGTCCGCTGAGGCGACAGATGCCGAACATCAACGGGTCCGCGAACTCGCAGGAGCCTTGTTTGATGAGCGCCAAGCCATCGAGGCGCGCAACAAGGCCGAGCAGGATGCTGTCAAATTGCGTGAAAAAGGCCGTGCCCTCACGGAAAGTCTGCGCACGGCTCAAGAAACCTATAATGCCGAGCTTGCCGACCTCAAGCGTTTGCTAGATGACGGGGCGATATCTCAAGAGACCTTTGCTCGTGCATCTGAAGAGGCCCATGACCGCATGCTTCGCGCCAGCCGGGAATGGTCCGATGGCGTGGTTCGGGCTTTGCGCGATTATGCAGACGAAGCGGGCAATGCCGCGCGCCAGTTCGAACAAGTAACCACCCGATCATTGAAGGCCGGTGAAGACGCCTTTGTCCAATGGGCGAAGACCGGCAAGTTCAATGCTGCTGATCTGTTTAATACAATTGCCGAGGAGGCACTTCGCGCCGCAATCCGTATGTCGGTGATCAAACCCTTTGCCGGGTTTTTGGATAACGTATTCGGCTCCATTGGGGCCAGCATGTTCGGCGGTGGATCATCGACACCGGTTGGGGATTTTCCGGCCCCCGGTCCGGTCATGGTTGCCCATACAGGCGGCGTTATCGGGATAGACACCCTGGCCAGGCGTTCGGTCGATCCGACGGTGTTTGCTTCCGCGCCGAAGTTTCATGGCGGTGGCGTGGTTGGTGGGGAGGTGCCCATCATCGCGCAGCGCGGCGAAACCGTTTTTACCCCTGGTCAGATGCGGGTTCTCGGTGCCGGGTTGGGGCAAAAACCGGAAGTGAGCATCTCTGTAAATGTGGACAATCGAGCTCCAGGGACGGAAGCCCAGGTGCAAACGCGCCGGGATGCCAACGGCAACCTTGGTCTGGATATCGTCGTTGAAAAGGTTGAAGGCAAACTGGCGCGCAATATTGGGCGCGGTGAAGGATTGGCCCCGACTCTGGAACGCCGCTATGGCCTTAATCCAGCGGCGGGAAGTTATTGATCGAGTTTTGAGATGACAATCGTTTGGCCGAGTACATTACCTCTACCCAGTATTCAGGGTTACGGCCTCCACCCAGGCGAAGCAATTCTGCGTACAGAGATGGAAGCGGGGCCCGCCCGGCAACGTCGTCGTTACACGCAAGTACCAAGCCGGATTACGGTGCGCTGGTCGTTTCGCAGAGAACAGTTCGCGCTGTTTGAATCCTGGTACCGTTGGCGCGCCAAAGAAGGTGGCGAGTGGTTTGAAATCGATTTGTTGGGCGGTCTTGGGCTGGCTGCTCACGAAGCCCGTTTCACTCGGCCCTTTGATGCCCGCCCTCGGTCCGGGGTGCTGTGGGACGTATCCAGCGAATTGGAAATTCGTGAGCGTCCGACCTTGGACGAGGCAGCTCTGGAAATATTTTTGGATAGCGATCCGGCGGCTCTGCTGGCGTCGGTCAGTGATCTCAATACGCTTGTTCATCAACGTCTGCCCGGTCCCATGATCTGGTAACAGGAAACCCTTATGTCATTACAAACAGAACTGGCTGCTGCCGTCGCCCAGACGGCAACAGACGGGCAGCTATTGCATCAGGTCGTCCATGGTGATGATCAATCCGTGGTGCAAACCGGTGGAGGTCCGGTTAAAACCGTGGCCAAGGCCATGGCTGACATCGACGGCCAACTCCAGTCCTCCCTGACGGAGCTCGATCAAAAGGTCGCTTCGGCCTTGAACAGTGAAGCCAATGCGGCTTCATCTGAAGCCAATGTGGCGCTCAGTGAAGAGAATGCAGCGACCAGCGCCTTCAATGCGGCACTGTCAGAAAGCAACGCGGCGTCCAGCGAAGCCAATGCCGCCGCCAGTGCTGCCGCTGCCGATACTAGCGAGGCAAATGCCGAGGCCTCCGCCACGATATCCGCCGGATCGGCAGCCAATGCTCAGGCAGCGCAAGCCGGAGCGGAGACCGCCGAAGCCAATGCCAGTCAATTGGCAGTATCTGCGGAAGCATCGAAAAACGCCGCTGCCGGTTCCGCCCTGGCCGCTGCAACCAGTGAAACCAATGCACAAGCCAATGCGGTTTCAGCGTCTCAGTCCGAAGGTAATGCCGTCGCTTCCGCTGCCGCGTCGGCACTTTCAGAAACCAATGCCCAAACCTCGGCGGCTCACGCCAAGGTTTCAGAGACCGCATCGGATGGATCGGCAATCCAGGCGGCACAGTCGGAAACCAACAGCACATTCTGGGCGGGTGAGGCGGAGAACTTCGCCGTGGCCGCTGAAGCCGCCGCCGTCATCGTCGCCGGTGCCACCGGGTTGGAGCTGCAAACCCTGATTGTGTCCGCACGTCGGGGTTCTGACTACCGAACCCTTGGCATCGAATTGTTCTGAGAAGGCTAAGCCATGACCACACTTGCCCATTACCTGACGGTGAAAACCGGTCAGGCCAACGCCATCGCCACCATCTCGGCCAAACTCGATGCGCCCAACATGCGGATGGATGATTTCGCCTTGATGGTGAAAGCGGTCGAGTTGATTGAAAACGTCCAGGATCTGGATGCTTTCGATGGGCTGAAGGACAAGATCGCGACCAAAGCGGTCACGTTCTACTCCTCTGATCTGAGCGGCGAAGATATCCTCATGCTGACCCGGGCCACCCGGATCGGCGATATGCCATTTGGCTCAGAAGAACGCTGGATGATGCTTAACCGGGATGATCGCAACATCGACATCAGCGGCGATGTGATTGTTGGCGAGCGAAGCCTGGAAGCCTTTGGTGAGCGCGTTCTCGAAACTTATTAACTGGAGATTTGATCCATGCCCCTGACCATTCCCCCAATTCCGGATACGACGCCGTTCGCGAGTTTCGACGAAGACATCGATATCTTCAGCAACTCCAAGGCCCGGGATATCCCAGCTAAGCTGAAAGCAATCACGGAAGCCCTCAAGGCGCACATCAATACGCTCTGGCTGGTCACGGCAACCGGCTTCGTCAATGACACGGTGGTTGCCAATTTGAATACAGCGTTGGCTGATATTGAAGCCTTTAACAATACCCTGGAAACCCAGATCAACGATCAACTGGCTGAATTTGAAGTCAATCTTGGGAACTACCTGGGAACGGGTGCCGGGTATTCCGTGGATGCGGCCAATGCGGCCCTGTTTACGGGCTCAATCGTTGCCGGAGACGCTGTTTACGATGACATGGGCCGGTTGGTCTCTATTCAGCAGGGACCACGCTTGGTCAACAACATCACCTACAATGATGACGGCACCATGGCGGGATATGCGGAGGAATTGCTTCTCGGCGGTATTACCTATGCCCGTGCCTTCTCCTTCTCCTACATGCCCGATGGGCAAATCAACGCCATTACGGAGGTTTAACAATGGACGTCCTTACTTTTAATGCTGTCAAACAGCACCAACACCAAGTCAAACACGACTTGCTGGATCCATGGAAAAGGCCTGCCTTTGCCGTGGTGACCATGAGCAGTTCAGCCCCTTGGGGAACGGTGTCTTATAACCATTATCTGCAGGAGCTGAGCCGTCAGCATTATAACGACAGTGGCTATATGCAAGGCAGCACCAGTTCCATGGGGACTGAGTTTTTTAATAACTGGTATTCCTACGGCCAGACCAACTCCTACATTACCTCGACCGATACGACCTATGGTGATGGCACCGCACGCTGCGGGCATTTGGGGCATATTGCCCTTGGCGTCGGTCCTGATGGGACAATGATTGGACGGGCTGGACCGTATTCAGCGACGGCGCTTCGCAATGTTGGTGTCTGGGTTAACAACAAGTCCAACAAGAACCTGGCCCTGTTCATGGAGAACCAATATGTGGGTGTAGCACCCCGTGCTATTGCGCCTGGTCGATTGACGGGAACGGAAGGCTGGCATTTGGCTTGGTCGGCGACCAAGTTTTACGCCCAGAACGATTTTGGCACCTACGCCAAGTACGGCATGATCGGCTACAACGAAAAAACCCGCACTTTGGTGATCAATGAGAATACCAATGGCGGGACGTCCATGCGGCTTCACGTCTATGCCAATGTCGCCCCGTTCGACATGAATGCTGCCGACCGTAAGTCATGGTTCGAAAATCTCGATGAAGCCAATCATACCTTCTTTGATTGGACCGCCAATTCGGCAGGCTATAGCGAAAGCCTTTACCGCGCCATCGTCACCCCTTGCGATGACGGCAAGATCATTGTCGTTCGCATGGAACCCCACAGCTACTGCATGTTGGATCGGTTTACGCCCGATGGAGCGGGCAGCTTTACCAAGGAGGCGACCCACACGCTCAGCACGACCACAACCTACGGCATGGAAGGTGGGGATCGAAACGGCATCCGTTTCCAAATTTCCAACGATGGCAAATACGTTATCTGTTACCAGCCCTATTACTATTACGGGGCCGGAGCCGAGGTGTTTCTGATCCGGGTGTCGGATGGCAAGTATGTCTTCTTACAGCATCAAGATTCCAGTTATGGCCGGTCTTTTGCGCCCGTTCGTGACAGCGATTTCATGCTTTCCTATAGCCCGAATTCGGACAGCGGCTACGGCATCTATATGTCGCACATCGACACCAAGAATATCTTCGATGTGATCGCCGACAAGGGTGACATGAGCTCGAAGGTTCCAGGCTTCAACGTCTACATCTTCGACAGCGCCTATCACTCGACAAACTATCCCTACATCGTTCCGATCATTGGAGGTAATTGATCATGGCCAACAAAATCAGCTTTCCCCACAGCAACGACTGGGGTGTCATCGGTCCCGATGGGGACTACAAGCTTCCCGTCGCCTCCGTTCTGGGGCATCGCTTCCAACTGGTCGATGGCAAGGTAGTTGATCGCTATGACGGCGTCAGCGATGACGAAGTTCGCAAACTTGATGCCGAGAGCGTTGCTGAACAGCAAACTGCCGATCTTGAAGACGCTCGCAAGGCACTTGTCGGTCGTGTGAAGACAGAGGCTGGTGAAAGGATCGCGGCGACCAACTGGAAAGTGGACCGGGCCAAGGAACGTGATGCTCTCAATAACACCGCCACATTGCAAGATGTCTATGCCGAGCGAGAAGCCATCCGGGCGGCGAGTGATGAGGCCGAGGCGGAGATCGCCGATCTGACCACCTTGGATGAAATTCGAGCCTTCACCTGGTGAACCATTTTCCCATATCTCGAAGTTGATACCGGCTGACGCCGGTTTTTTTGTGCCTGAAACGAAGTCACATGCCTGATCCATCCCTGTCTCAAGCCATCAAAGAAGCCTATGCCGCTGCCCCGTCCGATGTGGTGATCCTGCATACCTTGGAGTTGCGGCATCCGTCTTTCGTTGATGACGATGGCAATACCACAGCCATCCGCGTCGTTCGCGACCATGCGGACCTGACGGCGAGGTTGGAATCGGGTGCGCCATTGGACGGCGGGGCCATGGTGACGTTTGTGGCGCTGGCCTTTGATCTGTCCCTGCCGCCAATCGATACAGCCCCGGTGCCGGAAATCACGGTGACGCTGGATAATGTATCTCGTGAAATCATACGGCATCTGGATGCCGCCGTGGCGACCCAGGACAAGATCGAAATCACATATCGACCCTACCTTTCCACGGACAAGGAAGGGCCGCAGATGGATCCACCGATCACCTTGGTTCTGACCGAGGTTGAGGCCAATGCACTCCAGGTCACGGGACGGGCGCGGATGCTTGATGTCGGGAATAAGGGGTTTCCGTCGGAAACCTATACCGCGAAGCGATTCCCAGGATTAGCGCGATGACCACACACTGGGCGGAAACGTATCTCGGCATCCCTTGGTCAGCCACAGGAGAAGGCCCGGCAAGAGGCGGGGACGGCGGCACGCAGGACAGGGAAACATGGAGTTTTCATTGCTGGGCGTTTGTACGCCATATCCAGGAACGGCGTTTTGGCCGGGAATTGCCTGCGATTCCTAATCCAACGGATGTTCTCGCGATTGCGCGGGGTTTCCGCGATCACCCGGAACGGAAACGCTGGGTGAAGGTCTGTGAAGCAAAAGAAGGCGACTGCGTCCTCATGCGCCAGGCCCGTTACCCCATTCATGTGGGCGTTTGGATTTCTGTCGATGGTGGCGGTGTGTTGCACTGCGCCGAAGAAGCCGGTGTGGCGTTTCAATCGCTATCTTCGCTGGCCCTCAATGGGTGGCAGGTCGAGGGCTTTTATAGGTTTATCGGATAATGCTAGCCGCCGTCGTTATGATGAACAACCCGTTCTGTCCGGATCGGGACCGAGAGGTTTTGCCTGTAACCGAGGTCATAACCGTGCGCGGGTGGCTTGATGCTCAGGGAATCTCTGAATTCGATCGCCCGACGATTTGTTTGCTGGGCGGCGAGCCTGTACTTCGTGAAAGCTGGCCCGCAACGTTAATTGACGACGGCGATATCGTCACCTTCGTCGCGCTTCCCCATGGCGGCGGTGGCGGTGGTGGCGGCAAAAACCCGCTCAAAACGGTTCTGTCCATCGCCTTGATGGTTGCGGCACCTGGACTGGGTGGAGCGTTGGCAGGGTCCATGGGGTTGACCGGCAGCCTCTTTGCCGGAACGGCGTTTGAGATCGGCTGGGGCACGATCATGGGCGGCGTTGTCTCACTGGCCGGATCGGCCCTGATCAACGCGGTTATTCCGTCGCCGCGCCCATCCGTGCCGAGTATGAACTTCAGCGCAGTCGGATCGACGCCCGCACCCAGCCCAACATATTCATTATCGGCCCAGGGTAACGAGGCTCGATTGGGCCAGCCGATCCCGGTTCTGTATGGACGACACCTGATCTATCCCGACCTCGCCACCCAACCTTACCAGGAGTTCGCCGGTAACGAACAATACCTGTTTCAGCTTCATGTGATCGGCCAAGGGGAATACGACCTGGAGCAGGTCCGCATCGAAGACACGCCCATAACGTCGTTCGAAGAAGTGGAAACCGAGGTTGTCACACCTGGCAGCATCGTCACCCTATTTGAAACGGATGTCATCACAGCGCCGGAAGTGGCTGGGCAGGAATTGTTGAGCGTTGCCGATGGCGGTGCTTGGATCGGCCCCTTCACCGCCAACCCAGTTGAGACTTTGGCCGGAAATCTCGGCATCGATGTGATCTTTCCGCGCGGTCTCTACTACGCCAACGATGCAGGTGGCCTGGAAACCCGAAGTATCCAGTGGGAAGTGCAAGCCCGTGCCATTGATGATCAGGGTGTCGCCATCGGATCCTGGGCCACACTAGGCTCGGAAAGCTATTCCGACGCCACCAACACGGCCCAGCGCCAGAGTTTCAAATATGCCGTGACGCCAGGACGCTATGAGGTGCGGATGCAACGCCTCGACGCCAAAGATGCGTCGTCCCGCGCCGGTCATGAAATCCGTTGGGGCGGGCTTCGGTCGTATCTGGAGGGCACGCCGGACTTTGGTGACCTGACGTTGCTGGCCGTCAAGATGCGGGCGACGGACAATCTTTCCCAGCGATCGGCACGCATGATCAATTGCATTGTCACGCGCAGGCTACCGGTTTGGGATCCGGAGACCGGGTGGAGCACGCCGGTCCCAACCCGTTCCATCGCCTGGGCCTTCGCCGACGCCTGCCGGGCGCAGTATGGCGCGAAACTGGCCGAGGCCCGGGTTGATCTGCAGGCGCTATATACCCTGGATCAAACCTGGACGGCGCGTGAGGATGAATTCAACGGCATCTTCGACAGCTCCATGACCGTGTGGGAGGCTTTAAGCCGTATTGCCCGCTGTGGCCGCGCCGTGCCCGTTCTCCAGGGCGGAGTCGTGCGCATCTTTCGTGATGCGGCGCAGACGCTACCCGTCGCCATGTTTGGGCCGCGCAACATCGTCAAAGGCTCGTTCAAAATTCAGTATGTCATGCCCGGCGAAGAAACGGCGGACGCGGTCACGGTCAGCTTCTTCAGTTCCCGTACATGGAAGCCTGACGAGGTGACCAGCAGTTTGCCAGACGGAGCGGCAGAACAACCGGCGAAAGTCGCTTTATTCGGCTGCACGAATTCTGGGCAAGCGGAGCGCGAAGGACTCTACATGGCCGCCGACAACCGATACCGGCGCAAGCTGGTGTCCTGGTCGACAGAATTGGAGGGCATGATTCCCACCTACGGTGACCTTGTTGCCATCACCCACGACATGCCTCACTGGGGGCAAGGGGGTGAAGTCGTGGATTTGGATGAAGAGACCAAGGTTTTGACTCTTTCCGAGCCCATCACCTGGGAACCAAATCTCGGCCATTATATTGCCTTGCGTCGTCGCGATGGGTCGCTGGCCGGGCCGTTCTCCGCCGAAGCCATCGATGGCGATAGCCGCAAGGCCCACCTTTTGGAAGCTTTGGATTTTACCCCTTACACCGACACGTCGGAAGAACGTACCCACTTCGCCTTCGGGGCGGGGGAAGCCTGGGGCGCAAAGGTCCGGGTAATCGCCGTCAAACCGCGCGGTGAAAATGTGGAAATTACCGCCGTCGCTGAAGATGCTCGAGTCCATCAGGCTGACCTCGCCGCCTAAACCAAACGTCTAAATCAAGGAATTGAACAAATGAACCGACCATCCATGGAGGACGGGCATATCCGCATGCCCGAAGAGGAGTTTGAAGAGCTCCTGGAACTGGCTGCCGAGCGCGGGGCAAAACGAGCGCTCGCTGATGTTGGTTTGGTCGATGAACACGCCGCCAATGACATCCGGGATCTTCGGTCGTTGCTGGGGGCGTTTCGCGTGGCCAAGCACACGGCTTGGTCAACTGTCATCAGACTGATCACCACGGGATTGCTTCTCGCTCTCATGGCTGGGCTCGCCATTAAGCTCAAATTGTTCGGAGGAATTCAGTAATGCCCCGTTTTTCTGAGAAATCCCTCGCAAAGCTATCTACCTGTCACCCGCTCTTGCAGCGGGTTTTTCATGAGGTGGTCCGGAACTTCGATTGCACCATCCTTGAAGGGCACCGGAACAAGGAGCGCCAAAACCGAATGGTTGATGAAGGCAAAAGCCAGGTTCGCTGGCCGGATGGTAATCACAACACCGTGCCGTCGCTCGCTGTGGACGTCTGTCCCTATCCCGTCGTCTGGGACGACCGGGAGCGCCAAACATTGTTTGCAGGCTATGTGCTGGCAACCGCCAAGGCCATGGGTGCTGACCTCCGTTGGGGAGGTGACTGGGATCGCGACACCGAGGTTCGCGACAACAGTTTTGATGATCTCGTTCACTTTGAGATCGTGGAGGGCTGAGCCATGTTGGATAAATTGATCGGTGGAGGTCTTGTCACTGCCGCAGAGGGCGTTGCCAACATTATTGACCGCTTTGTTGAGACCGACGAGGAAAAGCAGGCCGCCGAGATCATCAAGGCCAGGCTGATGATGAAACCAAGCTTGGCTCAGGTCGAACTCAATAAGATCGAGGCGGGCCACCGCTCAATTTTTGTTGCCGGGTGGCGGCCCTTTATCGGCTGGGTCAGCGGTTTTGCGCTGCTGTGGCACTTCATTCTGTTTGATCTGCTGACTTGGGTCACGATCAACTTCTTTCCCCATGTCACCGCGCTTCCCGAGCTGACCGGCACCGAGACCCTGGTCACTGTGCTGCTGTCCCTGCTTGGACTTGGTGCCATGCGGACGGCGGAAAAGTTCGGGGGGAAGGCAAAGTAGTTTAAAGAGCGGAAATCCAGGAAATCAATTTTGCTGAATATGGATGATCAGATTGAGAGCCAAACCGCTGCTTGATTTCGCGATCTAAAATTTCTTCCATCTGGGTAAGAAGGTGCAATTGGCTTTCCTCAGAACTGGAGTGTGCAGGAGATTCCCAGAAAAACTTCTCTGCTTGTTTTTCTATTGCTGGTGAGCGCCGACCGGATTTATCAACGGCAAGAACGAGTATTGACCTTACATTTTGACCATTGCTGTCGAGTAGATCAACGAGCCAGAAACCGATGGCTCCGGCAAACTTATCTGAAGTGACATTGATGCCTAACGCCTCAGCCCGCTTTGCAATATTCTTCTTAAGGCCATCGGCAATGTAGGGATGGTCTAGTCCCATCAATGCCCACGTGTCATTTTCCGTCGCGGCATCGCGGTCTGTTGTAAAAGTAATTCTTGATCCGTTGGTTGCTAGAACATACTGGTCGTCACTAGCTGCTCGAAAATCATTGCCTTCGAACTCTGAATACTTCGCAACAAACTCGACAATTCGCTGCATTCCTGAAGATGTGTCTGAGAGCGGGGCATAGTCGTCTAGACTGAAACTATCCAAGTCTTGAAAAAGCTCAAAAACAGCGTCTTCAGCTGCCGATGCATTATCCATAGCCTCAGCCAATTCCAATTCAGTGCGCTGTAGTTTTGGATCACTCAATGCCTGGGCATAGAGCTGGCTGTAGTTGATCCTTTCAGATAGCTGCCCAAGTATTTGTGATCGGAGGTCTTCCGCTACATTTCCGTGTTCATCGACTTTGCCGACGGCCTTTGCGATGTCAGTTAGCTTGTCATTCAGGAGAAGGAAGATTTTACCTTCAATGGTATCTCCTAGAACGAGATTGTAGACCTGCGCAGTGTCACTTTGACCATATCGGTGGATTCGCCCGATCCGTTGTTCAACGTCCATTGGGTTCCATGGCAAATCAAAATTAAACAAGACACGGGCATGCTGTAGGTTGATCCCTTCACGCCCCGCCGCTGTACAAATCATCACGCGCGGACCCTCGGCCTGTTTGAATTTTTTCTCTGCGGCCAACTTTGTTCCGTGATCGCCCCCCTTAAGGACCACGACGCCTTGTCCGGGATAGGCCGTTTCAATAGCCTCCCCGAGCATTTCAACGGTGCCTAGGTATGTTGCGAAAATGACGATGCGTTCTTTAGGGTTTTCTTTCCATAAGATGCCTAATGCGCCGAGAAGCTTCTCGACCTTCGTTTCTTTTACGGATGGAAACATTCCCAAAAGGTCTTTTATCCGCAGACGTTCTTCTGGAAGGGCATATGAGACGGCGCTCATAGCGGCATCTTCAGCCGCAGAAGTATCCAATTCGTCCGCGAAGGTGTCGGAAGCAAGGGCCAGTTGTTCTTCGTCCATCTTTTTTAGCAGGCGGCGTTTTAGATCATTAAGGACGCGATCGATTTCAACTTCGGCCATTCGATCGTTTCCGAGGGTCCATTCCGTCCGAATTTGCTCGCGTGCTTCATCGAAAGCGATGTCGCGAGCGTCTATATCCAGATTAGAATCATGATGCAGTGCTTCTTGGACCGTGAGCGCAATTAAGCGTCTGCGTAATGTTCTGTGCACTGCGGCAAAGCTGGAGGCTGCGATCTTTTGAAAGATCGTCATTACAAATCCGAGGGCGCGCGCCTTTCCACCCTGTTTCTTCGCCAAGGCAAAGCCGTCAGCCAGATAGTCATTGAGGGCCTGGTAAAAACCACGCTCCGCATCGGACATGACAAATGCTTCTGTGTGAACCCAACGTCGCGCGAAGAGGGTGCTGCCATCCGGCCTGCAGGCATCCGCCTTAGTACGCCTGAAAATGATTGGGTTTAACCTATGTCGGTGCTCCAGCATCTCTTTTTCATTTGAAAAGAGGGTTGGGTCCAAGAGCTCCACCAATTTCCAAAAGCGGAAATGGTCGCCCTGGTGAGGGGTCGCAGACAGCAAGATGAGGTCCTGGGTGTGATCACGAAGAGCTTCTGCGAGTTTATAGTTCTCAGTTTTCTTTGTTTTCCCCCCTGATTTGTACGCTGTCAGGTGTTGGGCTTCGTCAAATACGACAAGGTCCCACATAGGAGCTTCCAACAGCTTTTTAACCCGGGCTTTTCGCTTAAGCGTATCAACGCTGGCAATCAGGAAATTGTGTTTTGCAAATGCATTGGACCGGCGATCGCTGACATCACCTTCTCGGCCAAAGACCTCAAAATTAAGATTGAAAACTTCATTCAATTCACGGTGCCAATTATTGACGAGTCCGGCTGGGACAATCATCAGTGCTCTGTTGAGCTCTCCTCGGCTGGCCAATTCCCGTAAAATGAGGGCTGTTTCGATGGTTTTCCCAAGGCCGACTTCGTCAGCGATGAGAAAGCGGCGAGGTGACGCAAGCGCTACACGGTGTGTTAAAACCACCTGATGCGGAAGTAGATCAATCTTTGCTGATGTTAGAGAGCTGGCGCTGTCGAGAAGAGGTAACGCATGCGCCTGCCAACTGAGCCATGCCTCGTTTGCACGTGTATCTCCGCTCTTGGCATTGGTGACGACGGTTTCATTATGACCCAGTACCGGCGAAAGGGCAGAAACGGGAATTTGTTGTTCACCGCTGGGGAAAAAGACGCGCGCATAACTTTCTGCAAGGCTGATGATAACGCCTTGACCAAATTCACTATGCTTTACCCGCTCGCCTGGATTGAACCGCATGACCATCCTTCAAGATATTCTGTGATGGTGAAGACCGATCCAGCGGTTCTTTCCATGTGTGTCGTTGTTTTCAATACGGCGCACGCCGCTTTGCGCACCATTCCAAATGCAGCGGCCAATAGGCAATAATTGATTGTTAAATTTACCGGCCAAATGCCAATTGTATTCAATCTCGCCGGTTGTTTCCTGCCAACGGTTCTGGTCTGCCATCCAGAAAATTAAGGAGGCCTGACTGTCAAAGGCGCTCTGATAATCTTGAATTTTGGTATAGACTTGTTGTTCGATCCAAGGCTCTGCTTCTTCCGGTGTTAATGCATCGATGGCTACATCAAGACCGGCAACCATCAACGCATCTTCGCCAATCCATGGAATGTCGTCTTCGGGCCAGCCAGCTTGGTAGAGATCGAAGAAACGCCTGAGGCTGATGACCTTCTTTGCAGCGTCCAGCGTAGTCAACGTATCTCCGTCCCAGAGAATGTTTATTCCCCGGCGCTTCCAAACATCGTCTAGGAGTGGTGCGCTCATGCCTCATCCTCCATATCAAACAGCGCTAGCTGGGCTTTGACGATTTGCTGGTTGTTGGCCGACCAGGTGGAATAAAGTTGACGGGCCGTCATAGCGTTTTGACGCATCTCTTTGTCTGCACCATGACTACAAATCCATTGAAGTAAATCGCCTAGGGCCGGGTGTGGTTTGAATTCGTTGTTCAGAAGCTTCTTCACTTCAATCCCGCTGTTTTCATAGCAGGCCCCGACCAGGATCATGGCTTGGTCCATATCCCGAGTTAACGTTTTCAGCTTTTCGGCTCGTTCCTTGGCGAACTCGAGTGGGGATAGCCAATGGAAGATTTTTTTCTTTTCAGCAGTCCAGCCGCGTGAGATGAAATCACTAGGGCCAATCCCCGTCCCACGCAGATATTTCTGGATTTGATCCCGTTTGACTTCAGCGGCACCTCTGAAAATACGCAGGAACTGACGCGTGATCGGCTCGCAGTTGATGGGCGTGCCGCCAGCTTCTCCCTCAGATTGATCGTCGAGCAACTGATTGATGCCAACTAGGGCTTCCTTGACCGTAAACTCCCGGCCTTCTTCGACGTAGACTTGGCCGTAATGGCGGGAGAAATATTCAAGAGCCTTGCCACGTTTAATAACTTGGATATCGGCTTTTGGAAGACCTGCACTCTGATGGTGCTCCAAGATTGATTGGAGCTGCCTAACATCAGCCAGAATTTGACGCCGTAAACGCGGCCAGCTGATTTTCTTCGGTTCTTCGGTTCGTTTCCGACATACGTGGATGATGTCGTATTCGATGGTTTTGGAGCCGAATTCGCCCTTACCCTTCGTTTCATCGCTTCTAATCGGGTAGGTGGCCTCAAGATAGAAGCCTGCATCGAAGAGGCTTTCCAAAACATCGACCCAGGGGCCGTCTTCACTGTGATGGAAAGTGAAGGAGAGGATGCCTCCAGGTTTGAGAATCCGTTTTGCTTCACGCCAGCATTCCGTCAAAAGGCGTTTATAAAACGCGTCGGGATCGTCAGGCTGGCGAGCTTTGTTGGATACCGCTTCCAGCGTTTTTGGGGTGTATTCTCCAGCATAATATTCTGGATATTTGTCCTTAAGCACCAATCGAAGCCAGACATAGAAAAAATCTGCAAGCTCAGCGTAATGCAGAAGTCCCCCAAACGGTGGGTCGGTGACGACCATGTCAATTTGAGAATCACCTATGTGAGATAATTCTGTCGATGATCCGCAGGTGACAACGGTGCCGGGCAGAACAGGGTCTCCCGGATATGCTTTTTCGCTCTTGCCAGAGACAAGGGCACCAAGCTCAGGTGAGGCATCCAACAACATTTCGTTCGAAACGGTTTCCCAAGGCTCAATGCACCATTCCAGTCCTTTGACGGTATTAGATCGACACGAAGCCCAGTTTCCTCTGCCCAAATTCGAAAAAACGGAATTTTCAATGGTAGTAGCTTTTGGATGGTAATTATTGTTGCTGAACAATGGCTCAGGCGTGTCACGTTGAGGGTTCCAAAAACAAAACATGTTTTGATTTCGAAGATATTGCTGGAACGCGCCGAGAACTATCTCTTTAGTGCTATCTTTAAATCCAAATCCTTCATCAATTGCTTTGAGTATAAGCGCATGCACTATTAATTGGCGTGGATTGAACATCGTATGCCAATGGGTGTAGCCGTAGTTCTTTGGAAGGTCTCCATTCGCAACGTGAGTCATTTGACCAAATGGCAGAATACTCCTTGGCCAATAGTTTTTGAGATCTCCCTCCCGCCTTTGATCCCACTCTGCCACAAGCGCGTCATAACGCTTAGCATCTTTGCGCTGATAGGCCTTAAAGAATCTGCCATTATAAATAGCCCCACTGTCATTTCTGTTCTTCGAGTAGCATTGAAGAGCATATGCCGCTACGGGTGCTGTGTGATTTGAATGTTTGATGGCCTCCATCACGTCCTGTTGTCGACCGCAGGTGCTTTCTTGGCATGTAAAAGTGGATCGTTTTGGAATAGTCCCTTTATTTGAGGAAAAAGACGTGCCGGTGACAGGGCAGGTTACTTGCTCAGGGAGATCTCCCCTTACTTCCAATAACCTCAACGATGACGCGCGTTTATCATTCCATCGAATTGTGTCATTCGCTTTGCTGGTTCCGGTTCCTCCCAATTCCCCATATTCATCTTGACCGCTTTCACCTTTTAACCACTCAGGATGAACCAGCAGAGTTAGATCAATTTTTTTGTTCTTTTTTCGTTTCTTCGGCAATTGAATGGAGTCGCCCTTGAAGGCGGCGCTTTCATCTTGGAATTTGTGCTGGCAGTGCGGGCATTCGTAATGCCCTGTCGGGTCAATGACAGTGTATGGCTTTTCCGTTTTGGCAACGGTCAAGGGAGCATCGGGTGCCATTCGTGCTTCATCGGTTTCAACATCAAATTGTTGTTGGCAATGACTGCAGGTAATGTCTTGCCACGCTTTTACGCTGAGCGTTTTAACTGCAACCACCGGGGTCGACATCAGTGGCGTTCGATGCCCGCAGCCGGGGGCAACGCAAGGCCCGTGCTTGGCCCAGAAGGTATAAATGACCTCAGGGCCATCATAGTCGAAGTCTTTGCGTTCTTCCGGTGTCAGCGTCAAAGGATCAAAATCTTCACCCATTTTTTCGCCGGTAGATTTGCGGGTCCAAATGCCTTTTTCTCCGCCCGGACCTTCACAGGCATAAAACGGTGTGATTTGAGCTTTGACTTCGGTTTCAACGTAATCAAACAGTTTGTTGACCTCTTCAAGATCAACATCCGCGAGCTCGTTCTTGACAACCAGCCAAGCAATCGGGTTGAGATCATTGCCGATCATTTGCATGCCCAACCGGGCACCTTCAACCAAGGTTGTTCCGCCGCCCATGAAGATGTCGGCGACTTTTATTTTTTTGAAGGTCTCGTTCTTTTGGTGATTGTTATAATAAGAATTCCAGATCGTTTTAGCAGCCTCGGCGGGGTCCTCTGGCGCTTTTTCTGCAGCCGCCAGCAGTGTCGAGCGAAAAACACTTGAACGACGGCGGGCCCACCACTTCGACATCTGATAAATTGGCTTACCAGCGTTCCCTTCAATTTGGGCAATCTGGTTGATGGGCAGGATGGGGAAATCAACCTCCAAACAAGTTTTTGGACGATTGGGGTCGTTGAAATCAACCGTTTCTAATTGCTTTTCCCTGCCTGCTCCAACGGTTTCAGCAACCTGTTCGGCAATGATTTCAGCTTTTGTTTTTTTGACTGTTCTTGCCATGTTCAGGAGGCCCTATTTAGAGATTTCAATGAAGGGAACGGTAACTTCCAGAAGCGACAAGCCGCCGTGCGTGAGTGATGGATAACCACCCTGGCTTTTCCATTTGCGACGGCCCAAGACGATTTCAGATGAGCCGTGTTCAGTTTCGAGTGTGCGTGTCAGGGGAGGCACCCAATAGTGCGGTTTGTCAGTAGACGACGAAGGGGCCGCCCGACCGGACTTGAAATTACTTTTCAAATAGTCACTTTGATCTTTGCTTGTGACGTCAGGAAAAAGCCCGGAATGGGCGTATCCATGGTCTCCGGTGATGACGAGATTTCGACCGGTCGTCAGCTTTTCTACGAACAACCAAAAATCATCGGAGCAGAGTTTCTGCACGGCTGATTTGGCGAGATTTCGGTAGCCGTTCTCATCAGCCAAATGGTGCATTTCTGAATCGGGCCATTCGTGCCAGAAAAAGATGTTCGGATCGGCCTTGATGACGCCAGCACAATCAGCAAAGGGCATGTCCGAGACTTCTGTCCAGGCTCCTGGGAAGCTAGCGCTGTTACCTTTGTTGTTGGCTAGGGAAGACCGTTGTCCAAAACCCAGGGCCTTTGCAAAAGGTGTCGTATCACCAGGAATTTCAGATGTCGTTGGGCGCTGCTGATGGATTGTATATCCGCGTTCCTCTGCCTGAGTCAGAAGGAGCGGAGATTCCCGCAAAGACAGCGCATCCAAAACCAAGACGGCTTTCCCTTGATTTCGGCCCGCCCAAAAAGCTTTTAACTCCTGGCTAGTTCTGGGGGTGTCGGTCTCCAGGCTGTTCCACATTTCCCATGCAGCACCGGACAGCAGGTTGTCCAGTTTGGCGGAAAGACGATCACGCTCCGTTGTCTGGGCATCAGCCAGATCGTTTCTGACGGGTTCGGAGAAGGTGACCCACAGGTCATCCAAAATACATTTCCATGCCTGATCTGAGGGGAGTGAAAAGATATCTGTCACCAGTGAGTTTGACATGGCTTACTCTTTCTCCAGGTTAAGGCCGTAGGTAATGCCATCAGGCAGCCCCTTGATCAGCTTCTCCAACTGAGCGCCGGTCAATTGGTTGATGTTGATTTTCACCTCGTGCACCTGGGAACCAGCAGTGATGTTCCAACTCTCAAGCTTGCCAAGCAGGCTAAGAGAGGATGTCGCTTCACTATGTAGGCTTTCTCTTGGCCCTGAAGACCCGCCGCCGAAAAGACCGCCGGGCCCTGGGGGCGGAGTGGCCCCACCTCCCGTTGGAGTATCTGGATTGGTTGGGTCGGTCGGTGTGGCAGGTTCGGGCGTGCTGCCTCCACTGCTAATTGAAGCACCGGGCTCATGGATGGTCGTCTCTTCCAATTGACGGCCATTGCCCAGTCGGCCTTTCATTCTTTGCCAGGCATCGTCTTCTGTTTCGCCCGCGCGCCGCTCTAGCATGTCTCGGCCCAAAATATTGAGCGTAATTTTGCCTTGAGCACAGACCCGAGTGATGTGCTCTTTGATATCAGTTTCACCTATCCAGGGAATAGATGCTTCCCCACCTGAGGTCGGTTCTTTTAATTGCTCAAGTACGTCTGCAACGGATCGTGTAACCTTAGATGCTTCAATAATCAGGTTGTCGGCTTCTTCAGGAATGAAGAGCTCACGGCGAACATGATCTTGTATGGCTCCAAGAATGTTTCCACCTTCGGCCCCGTGGCTCCCTGTTAAGAAAGTGCATTTTTCAGGAACGCCAAAATTCCATGTTTCGAGAATTCCAAACCGATCGAAACGACCGCGCAACTGATCCCGTAATAGTTTTTGATACTTGACGTGGAGTGCACCATAAGCAGAGTCTGCCCGTTTCCATTGGTCGGCAAGGTGGACCGCTCGGGCGGTCACAAGCAGCGATTTGTCATAGAACGTATTTCCTGACCCTGCTTTCGGCAGCAGGAACCTGACGATGTTCCGGTGCTTGCTGACAAAATTCTTCAGCCATTGGCCGAGCTCCCCGTCTTTCACGCTGTCTGTCGGAACTACGACGACGGGGACACGGTTGTCCCAGTTCTGAGGCTGGTCTTTATCCTCAATTTCACTCCAGGGATCTTTCTCCCATTCACGCTTGAGAACGATGACCCTAAATCCTTGAGCTCCTCCCTCGACGCCAGCCAACACGTAGCGGATTTCATCGGCAAGGTGATCGATATCAGCTCCATTCTCAAATAATCGATCGTTTTTTGCGTGGGCCATTAATTTGGCCTGGGGGTTCTCTTCATTCAAAAAGACAAGGCGGCTACCCTTGCGGTGAATGTTGAAGCTGTTCTCTTCAATGAGAGCCAGCTCCGCCTGAAACAAATTGTCATCGACGACTTTGTCTTTAGAGATGTCGATTTGAAGCTGATGCGCTTCGGCTCCGGCTGTGTTCTCAAGGGATAATGAACGCAACCAAAGGGCGGAGAGAATGCCCTCGAGGTTTGGCGAGCTTTGTGATGTTCCCGCTATTGCATCAGAAACAGCCTCCAGGTTTCGGAGCGCCTTTGTCCTCAAATCACGGTGCAATTGATTGGCAACGGAGTCGAGAAGGGCAGCGACACCGCTTTTCTCATTGTTTATCGAGAAATCTGCGGGAGAGATGACAATGTTGTCATCTCCTGCCGTTTTAAAAACATCGACCAAGATGCGGATGAGATCTCGGGTTTCTTGCGTATCGGTAGCGATCAGGACCTGGTCGTCCAGAAGCTGAATGAGCAACGGTGAATATGGCCAGCTTTCCAGGAAATCAGCTTTGTGCTTTTCATGCTCAGAACCTGGAATGTGGTACAGGCGAAGGTACTCGTCAAAATGCACCTTTATCAGGGAGTCGATATCCGCGTCCGCAATGTTCAAACGGTTCTCAAAAATTCTGTAGAGCAGCAATCTTTGGCGGTCTTTTTTGGCCTGTGGACCCTTGAAGTCAATCCTGACCGGGTTGACGCGATAGACTTGCTGGGCGGCATCGGATGATCCGTCGCGAACGGAAATGACCAGTGACAGAAGATCGGGATTGCTCTCCGCGATTTGAGACAGGATTTGAATGAAGTTAAAGGCCCAAGTGCGCCAAGGATATTGTTTGGTGTTGGTCAGTCCCTCATACCAGGTCTGAAATTCATCCAGGATAAGGACCGTAGGCTTTTCAGTAACCAACTCCATAATCAAGTCATACCCAGGAACCTCAGTTTTCTTGTCGCCCTGTGCATCCCATTTCCCCCGGATATAAGTGCCGTTGGGGTGGTTGTCGAACAACAGGTCCCATAAAAACTTGTAGTTCTGCATTTCCATGCTTTCCGCGATCACTTCCATTTCGCTGCGGAAAGAAATCTTAGTCAGCAAATCGTTCTGAATGCTGGTCGCCCATTCGTGACACCAGGTTTCACCGGCCTCTGGGTCTCGGAGCATTTGGGAGATTGCCGCCATCAAATGAGATTTACCCAAGCCGCGCGAGCCAATGATAACAACTGGCCGTGATTGCCCCGGCTGAACCGCCTCTATAGTTTTAAGCAAATCCGTTGATGGATAGGTAATGTTCAAAAAGTCTGTCGCCGAACGATCAAGCGCTCCGGTGCCCCGACGATTTTTAAAATCGATCGTTGTCCCGCTTAGGCGCTTACCAGCGAATTCTTCTCTGAGTTTTAATCCAAGCATTTGTCTGTTCCCCAAGAATACCCAGTGGCGCTATATCGACTCGACCTCAACGTTGAGATTGTTTTTCAATCCATTCTTCAATTTCTTGCTTCCGAAATCTCCACGACCCGCCAACCTTGAATCCTGGGATTTTCCCCTCTGCGACAAGCTTGTACGCAGTTTTCTCTTTCACCTTTAGATACTCTGCGACTTCCTTAATGGTCAGAATCTCAGATTCCATGGCTCAATCCGTTTTCGGCGAGGGTGATCGTAGAAAATATAGGAAAATACAGGAAACTATAAGAAACGTAACGAGTCAATTTAAAATCGCTCATAGGTCGCATTTTGTCTGGTGAGTACCAATGTGCGCTGTCGGATGAGTGCTATTAAGGCGTGCCGCAATTTCTTGATTAAGCTCAGATGTGAAATTGCAGCACGCCTCCAATCCTCGCGGTCAATCCATATGGCGGTTGACCTTGATGGGCTCTGAACGGGATCGCCGCCATTCCCACCACCACCCTTGATCCGCCCCTCACGACGGCGTCTCCGGCGGTCCCCGCGCTCAATGGGTCCGGGTCCCCTGAAACCTTTATTCTCGCTCGAGGTCGCTGGTGTCCGCGCCGACGGCATCCATTACCGTGCGAAGCTCTCCCAACATGGGGCCGTGGTGACGGTTCAGGTAATCGGCGATGGTGTCGTTCTTCAGAAGCTTTGAGAGATAGCCCTTGGCGACGACCAGTGTGAACATGGTGTCACCCAGGTTTTCTTCGACGTTGCGATATTCCTGTTGAAGGCGCTCCATCTCCCGTTCCATGCGAGCGATGTCTTCTGGCGACACGCCTTGCAGGACAGTTTTCTTTTCTGGCGTCACCAATTTCTCTGAGGGCATACCAGCCAAGAGAACTTTCGTGTATGCAACCGTGTATCGATTCGCTGAAATCATCATTTCGACGGCTTCAATCTGAGCCATGGGCTTCATCTTGCGCAAAAGGCCGAAGACCTGGATGCCAATCATCTTATCCTTCAGCAATTCAACCGCCTCAGGCGCGATGCCGCGTAGCATGTTCTGACGTTCGCGAATGCGCTTCACGTCGACATCCAGGGCGATGGCAATCCGTTCTTGAGAAACGCCTCGCTCAATCGCCTTAACGATCATTTTATGTTCCTGCACGGCGCTCAACCGATTTACCCGACGATTGTAAGTAAAGCTTTCGTCGTCCGTGGAAACCAAACACAGAGTTTCGGTTTCTCCGATTTGGCGGAGGGTTTCGAGGCGCAGATGTCCATCAAGTAAAATGTAGGTTGGTTTCCCGTCTTCTCCTTTGTCTGGAAAGACAGCCAGGGGCTCAATGATCCCGACGTCACGGACGGACGCCAGGATTGTTCTGAATTTCCGGGTTTTATGAATATCTTTCGATAGGGCGCGCGTGGGTGCGATCTTGTCCAATGGAACGGAGACAATCTCATCAAGGAATCCTTTGCCAATTCCGCTCATGACGGCATCCTTTCCGCGAGGACCTGAGGCATGTCGCCACAGCCTTCTGCGCGCAGGAGGGTCCGAAAATGCTCATCACTGAGAAGCCGCCTTAAGGCCGTGGTCAAAAACAGTAACCGTTGTTCGTTGATATCGGTCTTCTTGATCATCAGTTTTTGACGGTTTACTTCGTCCTGATAGGTCTGAACGAGTTTGCGTGCGGAGAACGGTTTTCCGGTCCGTTTGGAATATGTTCGGTACCGTTTTCCCATATAGCGCCGACGCTCAATAATACGCCTAACCTTGATGAGTTGATCTCCACGCAATGCACCGCTTTCATAAGCATCTGCCAAGCCGTTCTGCAGTTCGGCTTCGCTACTTTTGGAAATTTCCACGGCCATGCTCAACGGAAGCACATTTTTCTCAACAGCGGCAATCAGCCGCTCTTCGCCTTCTTTCAACAAATGGGAAACGCCACGCACATAGGTCACATCCAGCCCCGTCTTTTTGGCGATTTCCTTGGCTTTATATCCACGTTCTTCCAGGTCTTGGATACCGTGTAACAAGTCCAGGTTTGTATGTTGGCGACGAGCGACATTCTCGATCAGGCTCATCAAATAGCAATCTTGCTCGGATGCATCGATGACGATCGCAGGAATCTCAGTTTCCCCAAGTGCCATATAAGCTTCAACCCGCCCCTGGCCACAGACCAGATCATATCCAGCTTTGGTTGGTGTAACCGTAATGGGCCTCTTGAGACCAAGAGAGGCGATGTTGTCAACGATGCCTGCGAAGATCTTCTTGTTTCGCACACGGGGGTTGATAACCCGTATTTGGTCGATAGGGATCATCACGACTGAATGGCTATCTGTGTCATCGACCATTAGGCGACCTCCTTCAAGCTGATCCGTTGCGCCAGGCGATGCAAATAGTCGAGGTTTTCGAACCGGTATATGTCGAGGCTGACGCCGTTTTCTTCAGCAAGCCTGAGCCTGGGAAGTGTCATATCGATGGCTGGCAACAGGTAATAGTCCAGTGGCTCCTTGTTCCCGTGAGCCATGCGGACGACGACGGTTATGTCGGGGGAGAGCCCTGTTTCCAAGCGGATATTCCAGCGAAGAGATCCTGCCGCTGTTTCCTGGCACCGGCTGATAACCAATGAGGCTGTGAATTCTCGATTTATCCACAATAAACCCGTATAGGGATCAACCTCGACTGACCCACCGAGCTCCTGGATCTTCTCAATGGTCTCAGCAACCAGGTCCGGATGCATCAGGCGTAGGCTGCGATTGATCTCGATGTAACGGTAGTCTCGTTCTGGCTTGTAACCGATTTTGTGATAGGCACGGATGAGGCTGCCAAACCGATGGCGATAAGCACCGGAAGACGCCATGCCTTCGGTTTCATCAATGATGATCCCTGAGAGTGCGCCATATTTTTGCCAGAGCTCATTCAAGTGTTCCAGCATCTGGTCATCTGTAAAACGGCGATTACGCTTTTCGATGATGACCTGGGCTGCATTGAATAGGTCGGTTTCAACAATCCCCTGAAAGGCCCCTTCGGTCCGAACCCACATATCTGGCGGGTTCAATACCCTCTTCTTTTTCAGTTTGCATGACGAGCGGTTATAAACGTTGTTGCCAATGTATTTTTCATTGGTCAGAACCTGATGAACGGCAGCGCGCGTCCAAGGCCGGTCGAGATCGGTCAAGATGCCCTCGTCGTTTAACCATGTGGCAATTTGTGCCTCGGTCTTCTGGTCCTCAACAAAGGAACGATAAATCCTTCCAACGGTTTCAACTTCATCATCAGGGCCTGGCACCAGTATCACACGGTCGGTTTGCAGGCTTTTGCGATCCCCTCGGTCGAGCATTCCTTTTGGCTGGCCGGTTTCATCAACCATCATGCGCCGAAGGCCAAAACCTGCAGGGCCACCTTGTCTGTAGCCCAACTCGATCAGTCGGCATTGTCCGGCGAACACCTTGACGGACAGTTCGCGGCTATATTCGCCAGCCATGGCGCGTTTGACGGTTTTGACGATTGTGGAGCTGATGCTGCCATCGTTCTCAAACTGCTCGGCACAGTACTCGACCAAAATCCCGGCGCGCTTGCAGAGGTATTCGTAATAGGCGCTTTCGTCTGAATCCTGAAACCGGCCCCAGCGGCTCACGTCATAGACCAGGATGACCGTGAAATCGGTACGTCCGGCTTCCACATCGGCGATCAGCTGCTGGAGTCCATCGCGACCCTCAATGTTGAGGCCGCTTCGCCCTTTGTCGGTATAGGTGCGGACGATTTCATAACCTTTGCGAGCGGCATATTTGTGAATGATGTCGCCCTGGTTTTCGGTTGAGTACTTCTGATGTTCGGTCGACATCCGAACGTACTCAGCTGCCCGTTTGAGCTTGGGCTGATTTCCGGCTGGGTTGTCCGTTTCTGAATCCTGTTGTTCCGTCACCAAGGCAATCCTTCTTCTTTGCCGGACGGCCCATACTGATGCGTAGGCGAATTCGGCATTCATCGAGACTGCAGGGGACCCTGAGGTGCCGTATGAAAGTCACGAGATTTTCAAAAATCAACAGAATGTACCGTATTTGTCAATCTCTAACAACACAAAGTGTTGGAAAAAATATGCAAAGAGCGGAGTGCTTGCCCGGGAAATCGCTAAATTTCCTGCCATACGCACTTTGTATGATGAAAATAGATACACAAAATGTTGGTTGTGAATTTAGTCAAATTGTTGGATTATGAGGTATGGAAAATAGAATTAGTGAATTACGGAAGGCGCAAGGACTGACGATAAAACGGCTGGCCGAGCTTGTCGGAACGAGCAATCAACAGATTAGCCACCTTGAGAAGGGGCATCGTCGTTTGACGCTTGAGTGGATGGAACGAATCGCCAAAGCCCTCGAGTGCCATCCCTCTGACTTGCTTAGCGGTGGCACGCGACTCGAGAATGAGAAGGAGCGGGCCATGATTGAACTTTTCCGGGGGCTTTCGGAAGAACAGCAAGAGGCTTTTTTACAGGCGACTGCTGCGTTGGCGAAACCGATAGAAAAAGAGGAAAAGGAAGCAGCAAGTAGCAAGTAGCAAGTAGCTGAAGCGTGGAAAGGTGGGCGTTGCCCGATTAACGCCACGACCAACCTTGCTGTTCGACACTGTTTCTATGCCGCGTCAGCGTTCAGGTGCTCGGCAATGTTAGAGGAGATAGCGTCAGCTGCTGCTTTCACCGGATCCGCAGCAAGATGCGCATAACGTGCTGTCGTCTGGACTTGGGTATGGCCTAGAAGCTTGCCGATCATAGGAAGGCTCATGCCCTGGGCGACGGCGTTGGAGGCAAAGGAATGACGTAAGTCGTGGATGCGCACGTCATCGATGCCAGCGCGAGTGCGGATCCGTTGCCAGAACTTTTGGATTTCTTTCCGGTAGGTGCCGGGGATTTTGCCACAGATTACCCAAGGGTTGTTTGGCTGTCGTTTGAGATTAGCGAGCAGATCGAGGGCAGGGGAGCCAAGATGAACCACCCTGGCTCCGGTCTTGGAATCGGAGAGCCGTAAACAACTATTATCTAAATCGACCTCGGCCCATTTGAGCGTCATGATTTCGTTGAGGCGACACCCGGTAAAGATGAGGAGGCGAATGGCTGAAATGGCGTAAATGTCCTCGACACCAATTTGTTCTGCTTCGGATAACACGGAGCCGAGAGACGTTAGTTCCTCCTGGCTGAGATACCGCTCCCGTTTTTCTTCGGGGTATTTTTTGATGTGCAGGCGCGGGTTGGACCCGTCCGGTCGCATCCCCCACATCTCGGCCAGGACAAACATTTTGGAAATGACTTCGAGGTTCCGGTTGGCTTGATAGGGAATGTGCCGGAGGTCGTGATGGAATTTTGCGATATCTGCTCGGGTGACTTCGGCGACCTTGAGGCGTCCGAGGGCAGGGAGAATGAAACGGCGAAGGTTGCGTCTATATTCGAGAGCCGTTCCAGGTTTGAGGCGAACCGCGATGTGTTCTTCGTCGAAGCGTTTCGCAAGCTCCTTAACCGTGCATGCCTTGCGGGCGCGGGATCGTTCGCCCGCTGGATCCTCTCCGTCTTTGACTGCGGCAAGGACCTTGAATGCCATGCGACGGGCCTTCTCGGGGGTCAGCACGCCGTGGGCACCCAGGCTCATACGTCGGTAGCGATTGCCGATGCGGTATTGAGCGATGTACGAACGTCGGCCACTGGGCAATATGCGAACGGCAAAACCGGCGAGGTCGTCATCGCAAATGATGTAATCCTTGTCGCGGGGCTCTGCTGCTTCGACAAGGCGTTTAGTGATTTTGGGCATATGGCACCTCTTTGCGGCTGATTATCTTCGGGTGATTGCCCCGCCGTTCTTAATCCCTGGAATCATAGTGGAATCATGAGGGCTGGTTTCGGCGAGCAATCGGTCGAATGACAGCGTAAAGAGGTGTTTTAATTAGTCCAGTAATATCAATCACTTAGAGTGTTTCTGCGCAATCTTTAGAAATGGCGAGAAATCGCTATGTGACGGCTCATAACCTGAAGGTCGTAGGTTCAAATCCTACCCCCGCAACCAAAATCATACAATTATATCAATGGTTTAGGCTCTTTCGAGAGAGGTAGAAACATGAACATCCGAGTCACATCAAGTATCAAACAATATTGACTTCATATAGTATCCGTCCGGTTAACCCGCTCTGGCGGTGACGCAGAGATTTGACCGATGGTGTCCACTATCGTTAGTGGGCACTACGGGGGCATTATGGGAGATCGGAAGCGTCGTTATTGGTCGGCAGACGAGA
>JAJFIJ010000285.1 GCA_021775105.1 Rhodospirillales bacterium
AGTACCGCGCTGGCGCCCGCTTCGGGCCGCGCGCCATCCGCGAAGCCTCAACCCTGTTTTCGTTTGGTCATGGCGGCGCCTACGATCACGAAGACGATGTTGTCTATCTGCCCGGCGACAAGGTCACCATCGTCGATATCGGCGATGCGGATATCATTCATACCGACACCATACAGAGCCACGCCAACGCCGAATTTGCCATGCGCAAGATCCTCAAAGCAGGTGCCTTGCCGGTCGCGCTCGGCGGCGATCACGCTGTCCACATTCCCTGCATCCGGGCGTTCGATGATCAGGAGCCCGTGCACATTATTCATATTGATGCCCATCTGGATTTTGTCGACGAACGCCATGGCGTGCGCTACGGACACGGCAATCCGCTACGCCGGGCGTCGGAAATGGATCACGTCACCGGCTTTACCCAGCTTGGCATCCGCAACGTCTCGTCATCCAACAAAAGTGACTATGATGCGGCACGGGCGGCAGGGTCCGACATCCTGTCCGTGCGCCAGATTCGCGAACTCGGAACAGAGGGGGTACTGGCCCGCATTCCCGAAGGTGTACGGTATTACTGCACCATTGATATCGACGGCTTCGATCCGTCCATTGCGCCGGGCACCGGCACCCCCAGCCACGGCGGTTTCCTGTATTACGAGGTTCTCGAAATTCTTCAGGGACTGACGCACAAGGGAGATGTCGTCGGCATTGATCTTGTCGAGGTCGCGCCGGATTACGACCCGAGCGGCAGCACGTCATTTCTGGCGGCGCAGTTATTGCTTAATTTCCTCGGATTTATTTTCGAAGCCCGTAATCAGAATACCGCCTAGTCAGGCTGTCCATCTGACGAATGTGCCTGGGCTGTTATGTCCGCCAGATGCCCGCGAAAGCTCTGGGCTTCAACAAACAGCCGTTTCACTTCCGGGTAGGCGGATTTGATATCGCGCTCCATGTTGGAGATCGAACGCTCGATATCGTTGGCGGAAAGCGTGTCACCAAAATCAAGGCTGATATTAACCAGCACATCCTTCGGCCCGAGATGCATGGTCCTCAGTTCGTTGACGCCCTTAACACCATCTTCTGCTTCAACAATCGCCCTTATGCCCTTGACCACCGGGCTGCTGGCCGCTTCTCCGACAAGCAGGCCCTTGCATTCATAGGCAAGGAAGGCGGCGACTGCGGTCAGAATCAGGCCAATGACCACCGACGCGACTCCATCAAGGACAGGCAGGTCCAGCCATTCACCGAGGGCGATACCGACAAAGGCGACGATTAACCCGAGAGACGCGGCTGTATCTTCAAACAACACCGTGAAGACGGCCGCATCCTTGCTCTGGCGAACCGCGTCAAAATAGCTTCTGTCTCCCTTGGTACGGCGAAATTCCTGCATGGCAATCCACCACGCCCCGGCCTCAAAAACAAAGGCAGCACCGAGCACAATATAATTGATGTAGGCGTCGGTAATCTCCAACGGGTGCCGTATTTTCTCAATCCCTTCATAAATCGAGACTCCCGCGCCAACGCCAAAGATCAGGATGGCGACAACAAAGGACCAGAAATACAGCTCCATACCATAACCGAAAGGATGGGCCTGATCTGCCGGTTTTTTGGCCCGCGCCATACCATAGAGGATCAACCCCTGATTACCTGTGTCGACCAGGGAATGAATGGCCTCACTTAGCATGGCCGAACTTCCGGTATAGGCGGAAGCCGCAAATTTGGTAACAGCTATAAGAGCATTCCCCGCCAGTGCCGCCAGCACCACTTTCTTCGATCCGTCCGCTGACACGTCTTCGCTCCTTGCCTTGAAACCGCTCTTGTGGTCTTAGCATCTATGCCCGCACTAAAAAATCGCTATTACGCGGTTTGTTCAAACCCGTTCACATCTTGTCTACAATAAGGCTTTCCCATTTGGACGCTTTTCCGATATGCAAGGTGCTCTGATGGAGAACCCGGTGACCCAGGACCTGAAAAAAATCCTCTACGTCGAAGACGAGATCGATATCCAGAAAGTCGTCAAGATGGCGCTTGAAATGATTGGTGGATATGAAGTCATGGTCTGTAGTTCAGGCGCAGAAGCCCTGGAAAAGGGCGCTGAATTTGACCCTGATCTTTGTCTGCTGGATGTCATGATGCCCGGCATGGACGGCCCGGCGACGCTGGAGGCGCTTCGCAAACTCGAAACTTTCGCCAACACCCCGTTTGCCTTTCTGACGGCAAAGGTCCAAAGCGAGGAGATTGCCCGTTTCAAGGCGCTCGGTGCTGTTGAAGTGATTTTCAAACCGTTTGACCCGATGGCCCTGCCGGATCAGGTGCAAAAAATATGGGCGCAGCGCTGAACGCGGAAATCTGGAGCGGGTGAAGGGAATCGAACCCTCGTATTCAGCTTGGGAAGCTGCTGCTCTGCCATTGAGCTACACCCGCCGGAACCTTAAAAATCATTATATATCAGCTTGTTACAACATTTAGTATAAATTCAAATTTTCAAAAACCAATCAATTTCTCGTTTTCACTGTGACACCAGCGGAACTCTATGATGCTATTCAGCCCATGGATATGATGGATAGGTCTGGCGACTTTCCCACATCCCCACAGGTCTTAACCGGCAGCGGTATGCTGGCATACCGCGAGAGGCTCCACAACAGAAACAAGATGTGATAAACAGGATTTTGGCAGCATGATTAACAATCGGAATACACTTTAACTTCGCTGCCAGACTGTCCAACAAAGTGGGGCCACCTCAAAGTGACGATGGAGGCCCGTTTCAATTATCCCTATACAGGCGCGACATTTTTGTGATGAACAGTTCAGGACGCCGGAAGATCCATTCGATTACCAGTTACACTGGCACGTAATTCATTCAGTATTTTCAAGCTGCCCAAAGTTTTTTCTGGACGGGCCATAGCCACTCCAACCAATAGTGCTTCGATGAGCGCAAGTGTCGTCGTATGCATACTGAACATATCTGTACGCCCACGCTGTACAGATAGGGCGAGAGTTACCTGACTGCGTAATTTTATGCCAAGCGTATCAGAAAACAGTATTGTCAATATGCCTAGCTTTCCTGCATGTTTCAGCATGCTTTCCAATTCCGGGTAGACCGTTCCATAGGCAAACATCATCAAAAGGTCACCTTCTCTAAGGTGCAGAAGTTGATCTGCAAGGAGAAGACCCGTTTGTGTAATACTGCCTGCCTCAATACCAAATCGCTCAAGTTGAATGGAAAAATAACTTGCCATCGCGCTCGAAGGCCCGATGCCAAATATAAAGATTCTCTTTGCGTTAACGATATTCAGAACAGCTTTCTCAAAATCTTCAGGTTGGATATCACCACGCAATCGAAGAAGAGATTTCTGATGAATTTCCAAAGTAAGATCAAGAGCAGATATCAATTCACTGCCAACTTCTGTTAACGTTTGGGCCAGCCGGTTCGATGGTGATAAGTTGTCATGCATTTCGCTTGCAATAGAGCGACGCATCTCATCCATTCCCGAAAACCCAAGTGCTTTCACCGTTCTGATCACAGTGGCATCACTGGTTCCAACTAATTTTGCAAGAACCGAAGCGGAACCAATCAGTGTTTCTTCACGGTTTTCCATAAAGAATCGGGCAACACGCTGCTCTGCAGGACGAATATCTCCCATACAGGAAGTGACTCTGTCATCAAACGTCTGTTGGTTCATTATGAAAAATCCTTATTGACTATAGTTGTTGTGATTGCTACATATGTAGAGTGTTTTTGTAGCAATCACAACATTTCCAAATTATACTACATTTCAAATAGCGAGGTAATTGTTATGGATATAGCCTCTTGGGGTATCACAACACCAATGATTACGGTAGCTGTAGCTGCCTTCCTCGCCTCAATAGTAGAGTTTGTAGAAGCACTGACCATTGTTCTGGCAGTTGGCACAGTTCGTGGCTGGCAGCCTGCTTTGATAGGCGCTGGCGCTGGCGCAATATTGCTTATTGTTCTTGTTGCCATCTTCGGTCCGCTGCTTTCCAACGTGCCAATCACGTGGTTGCAGTTGGTTGTTGGTGTATTGCTACTATTATTCGGGATGCGATGGCTTCGAAAAGCTGTGCTTCGGTCCGCTGGTATCATTGCTCTTCACGATGAGGTGGCAATTTTTAATGAAGAAACTAAATTATTGGCTGTTAAACGACCGGCTGATCGATGGGACCCTATAGCGCTGATTACCAGCTTTAAGGCGGTTGTGCTTGAGGGTCTGGAAGTGATTTTTATTGTTATCGCAGTTGGGTCGGGTGGCGACACCTTGACTCCGGCAGCGATAGGCGCAGGTACGGCCCTTCTTCTCGTTATCATTACTGGTATCGTCGTTCATCGTCCTCTTGCACAGGTTCCAGAAAACACTTTGAAATTTATAGTTGGTGTTTTGCTTTCAGGATTTGGTGTCTTTTGGATTGGTGAGGGAGCAGGACTTCCTTGGCCCGGAGAGGATATGTCAATAATTGGTCTGATCGCAGGTTTCATGATTGCCGCCCTGTTAGCAGTTCAAATTGCTCGTCGTTCAAATGTCTTGGAGGAAGTACAATGAATTGGTTAAATGCTGCAGTAGGCGAACTGTTCTCGCTATTCATAGATGATGTCTGGTTTTCTGTTTCGATACTTATATGGATTATATTCGGCACCCGAATTTTACCAGATTTACCGCTAGATACACAATTGGACGCACCTTTATTATTTCTTGGTTGCGCGGTCATTTTGGTGGTCAGCACATGGAGGGCAGCAAAGGCTTAATTGTTCCAAGAACGTAATCGGTTCTTAAGTGCTCAAGTAAATAGAGCACATTTTGGCTCAGGTCGGATTGCGGCAAATAGTCAGGCAATTATTGATATTCGCTAGAACTTAGCGTTCATCGTTGCGCCTGAAAAATACGATAAACAGATGATATGGACCTGCCATTTCCTTACACGTTTAAGAATTGTGGCCACGTTAAATCTCGTCCGCACTGTGACAGCCGTGTGACAAGTCAAAATTGAAATAATTGATTAAAACAGCGTCTTGGTGAAGGGAATCGAACCCTCGTATTCAGCTTGGGAAGCTGCTGCTCTGCCATTGAGCTACACCCGCGATTGAGGGACAGAGTTTCTCACCAAATCCGGGCAGGTCAAGCAGAAGCCTGCGCCGGGAACCAACTGCTCATACCAAGGAGCAATGATATCCAAAGAATATAGAGTTCATCAGGCAATCCATTCGCTGACCGGGGCATTGGCATCCTGTAGCGGCTGCGTGATGATATCGACGAGCGTCGGGCCGTCGTGTTCGATGGCCTGTTTGAAAACGCCGCGCAGGTCTGCCGGATCTTCAACCCGCCAGCTTTTGACCCCGAATGACCGGGCGACCGCCGCATGATCGGTTCGGTTAAAATCGACGGAATAATAACGTTCACCAAAACCTGTTTTTTGACCTGCCTTGATCCAGCCGAAGACGCTGTTGGAGAAAACAAGAAATGTAATCGGCAGGTTCAGGCGGGTAACGGTTTCAAGCTCGCCGACGGTAAATCCGAAACTTCCGTCTCCCATGGCGGCAATCACCCTGGAATCGGGTCGTCCGATCTGGGCGCCGACGGCGGCGGACAGGGAGAATCCCAGCGCCCCGTGCGCCCGGTTGGAAATGAAGTGCCGGCCCGCGTGAGGGACATTGTAGAACGCAGAAAAATACGGGCATGGTGTTCCCGGATCGGCGACGATCACGGCGTCGGACGGCAACACACTGTTAAGGTCAGCTATAATCCGTTCCGGTTTGATCGGACTGTCGTTACTGGCGGCCAATTCATTGAAAGCCGCAAACTTGATTTTCTTGGCAGAAGCGACGATATCGGTGCCACCGAAATCTATATTGTCCGTGCCCATCTCATCGAACGCGCGGATCAGGGCCTCGAGAGCCAGACAGGCATCCGATACGACAGCCACATCCGTTTGATAGTTGGCCGAGATGGCCATGGGATCACTGTCAATATGAACGATTT
>JAJFIJ010000286.1 GCA_021775105.1 Rhodospirillales bacterium
GGTGTCACGCGCCGGATCAACGGTGATGAACAGCGGAACGACTTTTTCGGCACTCGGGCCAAGCTCATCCATGATCAGGCCGATATCCTGCAACGCCGTCGGGCAGACATCCGGACAATACGTATAACCAAAGAAAACCAGCGTGTATTTGCCCTTGAAATCATTCTGGGTGACGGGCTTTCCGTTGTGATTGGTCAGCGCAAATTTGCCTTCGATGGGCGTAGAGGCCAGCGATTGTGCCCGGTAGATGGATGATTTCTGATTGAAGGTATAGGTCCGCCAGGCTTCAAAACCGACAATCGCGGCCATGGCAACAAGACTGACAACTAGGATCGTGCGGCGCATTTTGTTCTCCTGAACGTGTGACAGGGTGCCGGGAGGCGATGATCGCTCACCGCCCCGCCAGCTTTCCCGGTCAGGGTTTCATCTTGCTGTGATCCATCTTGTTCGTGGCGGGACCTTTCTGGACGATGACGTTAACCGTCACTTCGCCGCTTTTCTCAAACACCAGGGTCAGCGGAAATTCACCATCCATTGCCAGCGGTGCCTTGAGGCCCATGAACATGATGTGATAACCACCCGGTTTCAGCTCGGCCATACCACCAGCCGGAATAGCCACACCATCCACATGTTCCATTTTCATCATGCCGTTTTGCATGGACGACAGATGGATCTGGGTTTTTCTGGCGACATCGCTCTTAACGTCGATCAGCTTGTCGGCCATCGAACCGGCGTTTGAGATCATCAAATAAGCCGCTCCGGTTTTTGCCGTTTTTGCCGTGGCGCGTGCCCACGGGTGCATGATGGTCAGCGCACCGGCCTTGTGGTCGTGGGCCATTGCGGTGCCGGTCAGGGTGCTGGCGGTGATAAACACGGCAGCAAGCAGGGAAAGAAGTTTCTTCATTGTAGGGTTCCTTGGTCTGAAGATCGCCGGGCGCGTAACGGTTCAGGTGTCCGGGATCGAAAATTACTGTTGAGTGTGATGGGTTCAGACGAAGGAGGGTGGTGCACGGACGGGCAGGATCGCATAATCTGAATTGCGCCCGGTTGTCATAACGGGCAATCCGGTCCAGACGACCGGAACATCTGTAAACAGAACGCTATCCGTCAGGGCATTTGGTGCATTGAGGGGGCTGAAAACACTGAACGGGCAGGCCAGACAGAACTCGCAGGCTGCCGAATGAAGTGGGACAGAAGAGGGGGTCCCGCCAATACGGATCAACCGCCCATTGGCGTCGCAAATAACCTCAGACTGCTGTGTGCCGGGAAGATTTGCCGCGAAGGCGCTGGCAAATGGCATTGCCATCTGAAAAAGGATCGCCAGCACCCCAAGACACAACGATACTTCCCGGCGGTGCCGGTGCACGGAACGTATCGTCAGCGGTGTTTTGCGCATATTTATCCACTGCCTAATCTGGTGTTGCAGGTCTGGTTCAGATGGCAATCTACAGGACCCTCTACCATCCGGAATTGACTTAAGTCACGTCAGGGCAAAATCAGTCGGTTTTCATCCTTGCTCTTCCAGTCGATCAGTTGCCGGTGCCGGGTTTCTTGAAAGCGCGGTGATTTCGGCCCGAAGATCGGCGGGCATTTCTGAATCCAGTGCATTCAGTGAAGGTTCCAGTTGTTCAAGGCTTCTGGCACCGATAATCGGGCAGGTGATCGCCGGATTTCCGGCAACCCAGGCAACGGCCAGACTGACCGGATGAATGCCGAGCTTATTGGCGAGCTCGGTGAACCGGCCGGCGGTCTCAAACACCCAGTCTTCGCCATAACGTTTCACATATTCCTGATTGTTGATCAAACGTCCACTGTCCGGACGCTGATCAGGGCCGAATTTTCCGCTCAGCAATCCGCCACCGACCGGGCTGTAGGATATGACGGCAACCTCTTCCGCTGCGGCCAGCGGCAGAATTTCAGACTCAACCTGACGTTTGACCAGTGAATACATCGGCTGGATGACATCAAACCGGGCCCAGCCCCGGCGTTCCGATATCCCCAGTCCCTTGGCGACCTGCCATGCCGTATAGTTGCTGGCACCCAGATAGAGTACCTTGCCTTCAACAACCAGATCCTCAAGTGCCCGCAACGTCTCTTCCAATGGCGTGACGGGATCCCAGCGGTGCATGAACAGAACATCCAGGCGGTCCGTTTGCAGACGTTTCAGGCTGGCTTCGACAGCGCGTTTGATATGACGGCGGTTGCCGCCTCTGGCATTGATGTCGTCGCTGGTCGGATTGAAACATTTCGATGTAATCACCAGATCGTTGCGATGATCCTTGATCAGATCACCCAGTATTTCCTCAGCACGACCACTGGAATAGGCATCTGCACAATCGAAAAAATTAATGCCCTTGTCCCGGCAGGCGGCATACATCCTTGCTGATTCATAAGCATCGGCATCGCCGCCAAAAGACATTGTTCCGAAGCAGAGTTCGGAAACTTTCACGCCTGTACGCCCAAGCCATTTGTATTTCATGATCGGTCCTTATGAATTAGCTGTTCTGAATTCCGGATATGACATCTTCGGTCTCTCTGATCAATATTTCAATCAGTTCCCCGGCCGGCACGTCGCGCGCCAGCGCCCCGGCCTGTCCCGACCACAGCGACATGTAGTCGCCCGTTCCTGCCTTGCCGCTGGCCGCACGCAGCGCGCCGGTCAGACTGTTAGGGATGGGAAAATCGGGAAACTGCTCTTCTTTCCCGGCCATGTCGCGCATATAGCGGTTTTCGATGCCGCGTGCCGGTCGTCCGGAAAACGCCTGGGTGATACGGGTCCGATCATCGCCGGAACTGGCCAGCGCGTTGCGGTAGGTGGTGTTCGTTGCCGATTCCGGGCAGCGCAAAAAGGCGGTGCCGATCTGCACACCATCAGCACCAAGCGCCAGTGCGGCGGCAATGCCACGCCCGTCGGCAATGCCGCCGGCGGCAATCACCGGCAGACTGACCGCATCAACGACCTGCGGGACAAGAGCTATGGTGCCGACCTGACCTTTTTCATAGGGTTCGGCAAAGGTCCCGCGATGACCACCGGCTTCGAAGCCCTGTGCGATGATGGCGTCGACTCCCCGGCGCTCCAGCTCTCTGGCTTCGCCAACGCAGGTCGCCGAACAGAGGATTCTGGCGCCATACTGTTTCAACGCCTGAAGGGCGTCGTCACCCGGCAATCCGAAATGAAAACTGACGACGGAGGGTTGTTCGCGCAGCAACACGTCAAGTTGCGGCTGGCCGAAGCTGGGCGAGGAAACCGATGCCTCCGGCACGTCGGACAAACCAACCGCCGCATAGGCCGGTTTCAGCAGGTCCCGCATGGCCGCATTTTTGGCGGCGTCCATGGAAGGTTCGATATGGGCAAAGAAATTGACATTGAAGTTGCCGTTCGACTGTTCGCGGACGTGGCGGCATTGTTCAGCCAACTGATCCGTGCTTAGCATCGCCGCGGCAACGGACCCCAACGTGCCTGCCCGGCTTGATGCAATCGTCAGTTCCGCAGTTGAGGACCCGGCCATCGGTGCCTGAATCAACGGGTATCTGATATCAAGCAACCTGCACAAACGATTGTTTTCCCACATGTCAAACTCCGACTCTCATAGGTGCAAAAAGTATTGCGCAATTGCTGCGCCGGTTCACAATGATAGGGCTTTCCTCTCTCGTCCAGAAAATTGGACGCTCATATAGTCGAGTTTCCCGCTTTTGCGATGACGTTACAACTCCACCTCGTTTTTCTGATTTTGCTGGCCGCCTTTGTTCATGCATCGTGGAATGCCATGGTCAAGGCATCCGGCGACCGCTTCCTGACCTTCACCGTGATTCATTTTACCGGCACTGCACTTGGGCTTCTGGCCCTGCCGTTTGTCGGTTTTCCTGAACCGCAGGTCTGGCCTTATCTGATTCTGTCGATGGTCATTCATAACATCTACTACGTCTTCCTTCTGTTGTGTTATCGCCACGGCGATCTTGGTGAGGTGTACCCGATCGCCAGAGGGTCGTCTCCGGTGCTGGTCGCGGTTTTTGCCTTCTATCTGGCCGGCGAAGCGCCGTCGCCGCAGGCGATGTTTGGTATCGGGCTGGTGTCCGCCGGGATCATCAGCCTGATGGTTGCCAAGGGTTGGCCGACGCGGGCCGGGCTGTTACCCATTGTTCTGGCGCTGGCGACAGGGGTGCTGATCTCAAGTTATACGGTTGTCGATGGCCTGGGGTTGCGTGCCGGACACAGTCCCTGGGCCTACATCGTCTGGCTTAACATGCTCGAAGGCATTCCATTTGCGCTCTGGGCGGTGACCCGGCGGCGGGCTGAACTGGGGCCGTTTCTGGCGGCCAAATGGAAACCCGGCGCGATTGGCGGCTGCCTGACCATAATCTCCTACGGCCTTGTTCTGTATGCACTCAATCAGGGGCCAATGGCGCATGTCTCTGCCTTGCGCGAAACGTCGGTGCTGTTTGCCGCGATCATCGGCACCGTTATCCTGAAAGAAAGTTTCGGACTGCGCCGGGCCATATCCGCGGTGCTGATCGTCAGCGGCGTTGTCCTGTTGCAGGTGTCGCAATGAGCGTTCTGAAAGCTCCCCTGTCGGCCTGGGTGTATCTGCTGATCGCGGCGCTTGCGGTTGTTGATGTGGTGATCGAATGGCACGGCATCGTGCCGCTGGCGGCGGGCCTGACGGTTCTGTTTCTGGTCCTTGAAATCTTCAATGCGCCGCCGACACCGCGCATTATCGGATCGGTGCTGATCGGCGCCGGGTTGACGGCGGCGGGGGTTGGCGGGCACCTGACAAGCGCAGCCCTTGACGGATTTGCCCGCTCGAAAACCTTTCTGTTGCTGTTTTTCGCCGTCGCCTGGTTGCAGATCCCGGCGCGCGAAAGCCCGGCGTTGCAGGCGGCGCGTGAGGTTATCACCCGCCAGCCGCCCGGACGCCGCTTTCTGATTGCCGCACTTGGCGTTCACACATTGGGATCGGTGCTCAATCTGGCCGGGCTCAGTCTGGTGGCGACGATGATTGACCGCAAGCTTGACCCCAACCTGCTCAAACGATTGTCGACGGCCCTGATGCTGGGCTTCACCAGCGCATCCAGCTGGTCGCCGTTTTATGTCAGTATGGTTGTTGTCCTCACCGCGTTGCCAACCCTGCAATGGATCGATGTCGCGCCGTTCGGGTTTATGTTTGCCATGATCGGCGTGTTTGGCGGGTTTCTTTATGACCGCATCCTCTATGGCCGACGGTCGACCGGGACTGCGACGGATGTTGTCGTTTTGTCATCACAAAACAAACTCCGTGTGATTGGAATTCTCGGCTCTCTTGCGCTCCTTGTCGTCGGTCTGGTCGAAAGTGCCGGGATCTCCATTCCGGTGGCTTTGGGACTTGTCGCACCGCCCTTCGCGCTGATCTGGATGGCCTCAATGGCGCCCGGTCGGGCGACCCGGATGACGCAGATGCGCGGACTAATGGGCCGGGTGATTACCGGCTTGCCATCGCTTCGAAACGAAGCATTGGTGTTTGTCGGCGCAACCGTGTTTGGCGTCGGTGTGTCGTCCTTGATTCCGGCCAACGATCTCGGGCCGTTGCTTGATCTCTGGCTGCCATCGATTGATGCGCGGCTGGCGGTCCTGACGTTCGGCGT
>JAJFIJ010000287.1 GCA_021775105.1 Rhodospirillales bacterium
TGGATGTGCCAATCGCGGGCGATCTGTACCCATTTGAATTTGCCGGACTTCCCCTGTTCATGGCCCGTGGCAAGGACGAGGTTGTCCGGATCTTTCATAATGTCTGCCGTCACCGGGGCAGAACGCTCGTCGACGCTCCCAAAAACGTCAAAAAAACTGTCGTCTGTCCTTACCATAGCTGGACCTATGATCTTGAGGGCGGGCTGATCGGCGCGCCCCATGTCGGGGGACTGGGCAATCATACATGCCCCGGCTTCGACAAGGACAATATCCGGCTCGGAGAAGTCCGTAGCGCTGAATGGTTCGGCTTGGTTTTCGTTGATCTATCCGGCACCGCAGAGGAATTCGCTGAATATTCATTGCCGGTTGCCGAGCGGTGGCAGGCATTCAATGGCGTTCCACTGGTCCATACCGGCGCTGACTGCACCATCGAGTTTGAACTTGATTGCAATTGGAAACTGGCCGTCGAAAACTATTGCGAAGCTTATCATTTACCCTGGGTGCATCCCGAACTGAATCGCTATTCTCCTCTCGACCGCCATTATTCAATTATTGAGGAGAGGTATTCCGGGCAAGGCAGTGAATGTTATTCACCAGATTTCCCGGACGGTGCCCCGGCATTCCCGAATGCCCCCAGGCTGCCGTCTTTCTGGGAAACCGGAGCGGAATACATCGCATTTTACCCGAACGTTCTTCTAGGTATCCACCGTGATCATTTTTACGCTGTCCTGATCCAGCCCGATGGCCCCGGTCGCACCCGCGAGCGGTTTGAAATATTCTATTATGACGAGGCCGTGCGCAAACCCGTATATGATTCTGCCCGGGCCGCCAACCGGGACCTCTGGCAAACCATTTTTGCGGAAGACCGGGATTCGGTTGAAGGTATGCAGCGTGGCAGACAGTCGCCTGATTATGATGGCGGTGTATTCTCGCCAGTGATGGATCCGCCAACCCATGTCTTTCATAAATGGATCGCAGAGGCATTACTGGATGGCAGGCAACAGAAACAGGTTGCTGCCGAATAGCGCCCCCCTGCCCCGTCTTTTTGGATTTCAGCCAAATACGATCTAGTCGGCGACTGGCACCGTATAATTCAATCCCAGGCGCCCGCCATCCACGTTAATGGTTTCACCTGTGATGTAGGCGGCATCGTCACTGGCAAGAAACGCAGCGACTGAGGCGATTTCTTCAGGTTTTCCCAACCGTCCCATGGGCGTTCTCGACATCATATTGCGCCGGACAACCGGATCAGAGGCCAATTGCTCAACCATGTCGGTTGCAATACTACCAGGACCGATTGCGTTGACGCGAACTCCCTTGTCGGCAAGCGCCAGCGCCATGGCGACCGTCATCTGTTTTACGCCGCCTTTGCAAACGGCATAGGACAACAAATTTGGATTGGTGATAACGGCCTGAATGGATGACATGTTGATGATCACGCCGCTGCCCTGCTCCACCATCTGTTTGGCCGCCGCCTGACCGCTCAAGAAAAAACCTTTCAGATTGATGCGGATTACCCGGTCAAAATCTTCTTCTTCCAATTCCAAAATGGTTGCCGCATGCAGGATTGCCGCATTGACAATCATGACGTCCAGGCGACCATGTTTTGAGACTGTACCCGCAATCAGTTCATCAACCGCGACCTTATCGCCAACATCGCATATGATGAATTCCGCATTCCCGCCGCCGTCGCGCAACGCCTGAGCTGATTCTTCACCTTTTTCACTATTGATATCGGCCAGAATTACTGTCGCTCCATCATCGCAAAACCGCTTTGCACAAGCCAAACCAATTCCCTGAGCGGCGCCTGTAATTATCGTAACTTTCTCATTTAGCGACATTTCTATCCCCTTGTGTTCAGCACCAATCGGCTTTTTCATTGTGTCCTGAAACTCAACCAAATAGCCAGAATGTTTGCTGAAAATTACACCATGCTGTATTTATTTTTATAGTAATAAGTATAGGTGGTTCTGAATTCAGGGCGTCTTTGTTATCACACGCTTCCCAAATTAGATGCTTTTCGTTTTTTGCGAGGACAAGATCAAGTTTTGGCGAGAATCAAAACTTATGACCGAGAGATAAGTAGCCAGCTTTCCATTCTTGCACAAAGGTCAGCTGTCCTGTTTTTGCTTGCCGGAGCTCTGCTGGTTGGCCTGCAATCAACCGGCGCAGCAAAACCCAAAGACTCCCTCCTTTTCGTCGCGCCGACCGGTGCCAAACCCTACGTTTATAAAGACAATGGCCAGAATACCGGAATTTTGGCCGACATTATTGCCAAACTGGGGGCTCAAACCGGTCTAAAAATTGACATCCAGATGATTGATTTTAGCAAGGCTCACCAGTCAGTTAAGGACGGAAAAGCAGATGCAGTTATGCCGCCTGCCATGACGCCAGAGCGTGCTGGCCTGTTCGATTTTACGACGCCAATATTCAATATCGTTTTTACCCTGTTTACCCGGGGAAAAGAAAAATACCCAGCCGAATGGCCCAACCTAAGCGGTGTTCGGGTTGGTGTATTTTCCAAAAGCACCTCCCAGTCTTTGACAAAGAAGTGGTTTCCCAAGGCTACACCGGTAATGGTTACCGGCACAGAAAACGCTATGCGGGCGGTTCAACACTCAGAGGTCGACGCGATGACCATCACGCGACACACCGGCTATGATGCGATATTCAGTCACAACATCGGCAATGTCGTGGCTCTTCCGATTATGTTGTCCAGTGTTCCCGCCAGCAGCGCTGTCCGCAAGGGAAATACGGAACCCGTCAACGAGTTGAACACAGTCCTCGTCAGGATCAAGGCCGAAGGCAAACTTGATGACATTCTGAACAGTTGGGAAAATTCTCGAGTCGCTCTTTTTTCCAAAGGTCAGATATGGACGGTTACCAGCTTGGTTGCTGGCGCTGTTGCCCTGATTATTCTGACTCTTGTGTTTTTCTATATACGTCGACTGCGTCTTGCCAATAGCAACCTGCAAGATGAAATTGCCGGACACTTGCGGACAACACGGGACCTGAAGGAAAGCCATGCCCGATTTCAGGCCATTTTCGATAATTCATCAACCCTGATTTCCCTTAAAGATCGTAACGGTGTGATCCTCATGACCAATCGACAATTTGAAATTCTCGATGGCCCGGCACCTGCAGATTATGTTGGAAAAACAGATTTCGACCTGTTTCCCAGAGCAACTGCGGAGGACCTCTGGGCTAACGACCTTGCGGCAATGGAAGCCGACGCGCCGATCAGGGCGGAGGAAACCGTTCGCCATAAAGATGGTGAATGGCATACCTATCTGACCGTCAAGTTTCCGGTCAGGGTTGGTGATGAAGCACCGTTTGGAACTTGCGCCATTTCAACTGACATCACCGCTCAGAAACAAGCTACTCAGGCACTTCAGGACAGCGAGGAACGGTTCCGGCTGGTCGTCGAACGTACGCCGGTTCCGCTCATGATTATCGACAGAAATGGTTCGATCGTGTTGCTTAACAAAAAGTTTGTTGAGCTATATGGGTACACCCTTGAAGACATTCCAACGCGTGACGACTGGTGGAAAACCGCCTATCCGGATCCGGAATATCGAACAACTGTCCACCAGTCATGGATGGCCTCTCTGGAATCAGCACCTCTGAACAATGACAACATTGCACCACAGCAATGGCATCTGGTCAGGAAAGACGGCGAAACAAGGGAAGTCGAGTTTCAGCATTTCACAATCAGTGAAGACCGTTACGCGGTTACCATGAACGATGTAACGGAGCGTATGAAAGATGAACAAAATCTGAGAAAAGCCAAAGAAGAGGCGGAATACGCAAACCATACCAAATCCCAGTTCCTTGCCAATATGAGCCATGAGCTCAGAACGCCTCTGAACGCCATCATCGGATTTTCAGACATGATGATCGAAGGCGCTTACGGCTCCATTGGCGGAGAAAAAAATCAGGAATATGTCAATGACATCAATACGTCCGGTCGGGACCTTCTTGGCATTATCTCGGATATCCTCGACTTCTCGAAGATTGAAGTCGGGGCAATTGAATTCAATGATACACCGGTCGACATCAAAGAAATTTCAAAATCCTGCATCCGTGTTGTCTGGCGGAAAGCTGAAGCCAAACGTCAAAATCTGAAATTCCAGTCAAAAGAAAGGTTGCCGCTTATTTCAACCGACGAGTTTCGCCTGAAACAGATTCTGGCAAACCTGATTTTCAATAGTGTGAAATTCTCTCCACCTGACAGTACGATTCTCGTTGAAGCACATATTGATGAAGATGGCGGATGCGTCATCAAGGTAATCGACTCCGGTATCGGTATGAAACCCGATGACATCCCACGCGCGCTGGAACCATTTGGCCAGATTGTGGACATTCGCGCCAAGAGCCATGAAGGCAGCGGCCTCGGTCTTCATATGTCAAAATCCTTGATGGAAGCCCAGGGCGGCACGCTTCATGTTGACAGTGAACTCGAACAGGGAACGACAGTGACAATCCGCTTCCCGCCCGAAAAAACTCTTGGCTGAACAGACCTTAACGATTTCTGCCGCGACGCCGTAACCTGTATTATTTTTTCAAACTCCGAAATCCTTCGCCATCACCAAATTCGGCGAAATTCACATATCGACGATGTTGGCCTTTTGTCCTGCGGGCATGTTTGATGGGGCACCAGTATTCTTCCGCGCGCCCGGCAATTTCACGGGAATAGGCCAGCAAACCGTTGGCGTAACCGCAAAAGGCACAGTTCAGTTTCTCAATACCATTGAGATAGGACAGTTGATGGCGGTCGACGACAATAAAGTCGACACGAGGCACTTTGGCAATGCCATAGACGGGGAATGTAATGAACTGAAACAGGGTGACCGCCATATCCAACAACACCAACGGTACGATCTGCACATAGATTACAGGCGAGAAAAGCACGTTAATGAGGCCGGACTCGCGTAAAAACCGGGTAATACCGGTTCGCAGTTCCTGGTGTTGCTGAAGCACGGCAGCTTCAAAACTGATGCGCTTTTCTTCTATCGTATAATGGAACCGCCGCCTTTGTTCTTCAATTTCGCCTTCGATCTCCGCCTCCAGCTCCTGCATTTTGTCCAGCAGCGCTTTGATTTTGGTATTCATGGCTACAGTCCCCTGTTATCCGGCGGCGCTATTGCCCCAGACATCAACCTGACAACATCGGCTTTGGAATCCGAGATCGATGTTCCGGCAGTCACACTTGGACATGTAACGGCCTGTTTTGCTGCTACTTTACAATCAGGCAGGCGCATTGTGCTCTCTGTGCAACTTTTTGGGAAACGCTGCCCATCACCAGGCTTTTCAAAGGACCCAAACCGCGAGTACCGAGCACAATGAGATCAACATCTGCACGTTTGGCGGCATCAACGATCTGGTCAACAGACTCGCCTTCCAATACTTCTCCTGTGACCGACGCAACCCCCAGTTCCCGGGCCATAGTCTTGGCTCCATCAAGAATTCTCCCCCCCATGATGGCGATGATTTCATGATCGATGCGATGCCGCTCAACATCTCTCTGAGCCGACATCATCTGGCTCGGAACATTATCAAGGGCCGCCCGGAGTTGCGGATGATTGGACGTGAGGTGTTCTACCTGAACCATTCGTTTCAGGGCTTCCGGAGGTTCGCCGTGCATCAGCACATGAAGCACAATCAGTTCAGACTGACATGTTGCGGCAAGACCCGCAGCAGTTTGGACGGCTTTTTCCGCGAGAGGTGAACCATCCGTTGCAACAGCGATTTTGGTGAACATGGCACACACTCCCACACAGGTTATCCATGCTCAAATCATACTCATCTTTCCTCTTTCCTGCCTTGACGTAAGTCAAATCAGGGAATTCCAGCAGTTTGTCAATTTCAAACTAAAGCCGTTGCCCGTGATCACAGAATCATCTTCACCAACTCCGGAAACCATTGCCGGGTAAACGCCAGAGAAGACTTATCATGAACGGCCTGAACTGTACCCAATACCCTGTAACGCCTCATCAATTTCTCCCAAAATCGTCGGATCATCGATGGTAGCTGGCATTTTATAGTCCTCATTATCGGCGATTTTCTGCATCGTGCCGCGCAGAATTTTACCTGATCGCGTTTTCGGCAACCGGTCAACAACGGTAGCCGTCTTGAAGGCGGCGACGGGGCCGATCTTTTCGCGGACCATCCTGACGACTTCTGCAACAACTTCGGCGTCATCCTTGGTCACCCCCGCCTTGAGTACAAGGAACCCAACGGGCAGTTGGCCTTTCAACTGATCCGCCACACCAATCACCGCACACTCGGCGACATCGGGATGGGCAGACAGGACTTCCTCCATTCCTCCGGTTGAAAGCCGATGACCGGCGACATTGATGATGTCGTCAGTCCGCGCCATGATCGAGAGATACCCTTCCTCATCGATGATCCCGGCGTCGGATGTTTTGTAATATCCAGGAAACTCATTGAGATAGGAATTGAGGTAGCGCTCATCGGCATTCCAAAGCGTCGGCAACGTCCCGGGAGGCAGTGGCAGCTTGACCACGATTTCTCCAATTGTCCCGGTTTCCTGGGGATGTCCGTTTTCATCAAGGATCTGCACGTCCCACCCGGGTACACACTTGGTTGGCGACCCGGCCTTCACCGGGAACTGATGAAGGCCCATGCAGTTGGCGGCAATGGCCCAGCCGGTTTCCGTCTGCCACCAGTGATCGATCACCGGAACATCAAGCTTTTCCTCAGCCCAGTGAAGAGTGTCGGGGTCTGTACGTTCACCAGCCAGATACAAGACTTCAAAACAACTGATATCGTAGTCCTTGATCAACAACCCATCCGGGTCCTCGCGTTTGATCGCCCGGAATGCGGTCGGAGCAGTAAACAGAGCCTTGATCCTGTATTCGGATATCATCCGCCAGAATGCACCGGCATCTGGAGTGCCGACAGGCTTTCCTTCATAAAAAACGGTGGCGCAACCATGCAATAAAGGCGCGTAGACAATATAGCTATGGCCAACGACCCAGCCGACATCCGATGCCGCCCAGTACACATCGCCAGGGTCCATGTCGTAGATATTTTTCATGGTCCACTTGAGCGCGACCATATGCCCGCCGTTGTCGCGAACAACACCCTTTGGTTCACCGGTGGTACCCGACGTATAGAGGATATAAAGCGGGTCCGTCGCTGCCACCGTAACGCATTCCGTTGGCGCGGCTGTTGCCATTGCTGTTGCCCAATCTACATCGCGCGTCGGGTTGAGCACTGCCTCACATTCAGGGCGGGCCAGAATGACGCATTTGTCCGGCTTGTGGGTCGCCAGCTCAATTGCACCGTTCAGCAGCGGCATGTATTCAATTACGCGGTTGATCTCAATACCACAGGTGGCGCTGACAATAGCCTTTGGTTTGGCATCATCAATCCGGACCGCAAGTTCATTGGCCGCAAACCCGCCGAAGACAACCGAATGGACCGCACCCAGTCTGGCACAGGCCAGCATGGCAATTGCCGCCTCCGGGACCATCGGCATATAAATAATTACCCGGTCGCCTTTTCCAACACCCTGGGTACGCAGCACGCCGGCAAATCTGGCGACTTCGTCACGCAACTGACTGTAGGTGTAGGTTCTTTTGGTATCATTGGTAACCGGGCTGTCATAAATCAGCGCGGTCTGGTCTCCACGACCACCATCAGCATGGCGGTCAAGCGCATTATAGCAAGTGTTGCATTCACCACCAACGAACCATCGGTAAAAAGGCTTGTTTGAAGAGTCGAGGATTTGGTCACATTCCCTGACCCAATCAATTTCTTTGGCCGCATCCCCCCAAAACCCTTCCGGATCTTCCAGTGAACGTTTGTAAGCAACTTCATAGGTGTTGGTCATCTCTGTCCTCGTCTCATTTCTATCAGGTCAATTGCCAGTGACCTCTCCTCCCAAGGTCGGTGGGGGTACAAAACAACGCGAAAACTGATTTCTCCCTCCCGCTAATTGTGGCAGTCTAGCGTCAAATTTCAGGATCACAAACACCGGGGCCAAAATGAATTCGTCGAATATTTACAAGACTGCTCTAGATACCACACCAGCCAACTATGCCCAACTTTCGCCGCTGTCGCTGATTCAGAGAGCCGCCTATACCTATCCTGACCATGTTTCAGTTGTGCACGGGAGCAAGCGATTTACCTGGTCAGAGACCTATGCCAGATGCCGACGTCTCGCGAGCGCGCTACAGGCAAGTGGAATAGGCTCTGGGGACACGGTCGCGATCATGGGGTCAAACACTCCTGAAATGTATGAAGCGGCGTTCGGGGTGCCCATGTCAGGGGCCGTTCTCAATACCCTGAATGTGCGTCTGGATGCCGCCAATATCGGCTTCTGTCTCAATCACGGTGAAGCCAGCGTGCTGCTTACCGACATGGAATTTTCAGCCACCGTCAAGGAAGCCCTGGCCGGGATTGGCCGCAATATTCTGGTGATCGATATTGATGACGATATTGCAGATGTCGGCGGCGAACGCCTGGGTGAGATCGAGTACGAAGCGTTTCTCGCAAGCGGCGACCCGAAATTTGAATGGCAACTTCCTGAAGACGAATGGGATGCGATTTCCCTGAACTATACATCCGGCACGACGGGCGACCCCAAAGGTGTCGTCTATCATCATCGCGGTGCCTATCTGAATGCCCTCTCAAATATCATCGGCTGGAATATGGGTCATCATCCGGTTTATCTCTGGACCCTGCCGATGTTTCATTGCAACGGCTGGTGTTTCCCGTGGACGCTGGCGGCTGTCGGTGGGACCAATATCTGTCTGCGACAGGTCAATGCCAAAAACATCTATGCGGCTATCGCCGAGCAGAAAGTCACGCACTTCTGTGGCGCGCCCATCGTGCTGAGTTTCGTTATTAACGCCACCGAAGACGAACGGCGCGCATTCGATCACAAGGTCAATGTCATGACTGCCGCCGCCCCGCCGCCAGCGGCGACCCTGCAACGTATGCAGGAACAGGGGTTTGACGTCACTCATGTCTACGGACTGACGGAGACCTACGGACCAGCTGTAATGTGCGCATGGCATCCCGAATGGGATGACTTGCCAATCGATGAACAGACATCAAAAAAGGGCCGTCAGGGGGTCAAGTATCATGTCCTCGAAGACCTGACAGTGATGGACCCGGAAACCATGACGCGGGTTCCGGCGGATGGCGAAACCATGGGGGAGGTCATGTTCCGCGGCAACATCGTAATGAAGGGGTATCTCAAGAACTCGGAAACGACGGAAGCCTCCTTGGCCGGTGGATGGTTCCATTCCGGCGATTTGGGCGTTATCGAACCGGACGGCTATCTCAAGCTGAAAGACCGCTCAAAGGACATCATCATTTCTGGCGGCGAGAACATCTCTTCAATTGAAGTCGAGAACACGCTTTATGCCCACCCGGCAGTACTGATGGTGGCCGTGGTCGCCAAACCTGATGAAAAATGGGGCGAAACGCCCTGCGCGTTTATTGAGTTGAAGGACCCGGATGCGACGATCACGGAACAGGAAATCATCACGTTTTGCCGCGATAATCTGGCCCATTACAAATGTCCGAAAACGGTAATCTTCGGCCCCTTGCCCAAGACCTCAACCGGAAAAATTCAGAAATTCAAACTGCGCGATCAGTTGCCAGAAGATTGACGGTAACATTAATCACCGGACTACTTCCGCCCACCTGCCAGTTTGACGGCATCAGGATGCTGGCGTAGGCGACCCATTGACCACACGCCAAATGCCGGGCCCAGTGCCAGGGGCATAAATGCGTAGCGCCAGCCGACAGCGTCAACAAACACTGGCATAAGGTGAATCGTGATCAGGGTCAGGATAAACCCGGCACAGGTTTGCGCTGTCAACATGGTGCCAACAAGCTGGGGGTCCGACAGTTCAGCCACGCTTGCCGAAAACTGAGCAGAATCGGCGATTACCGTAATCCCCCAGATCAGGCAAAGTCCGCCCAACAAAACCGGATGAGCGCCGTACAGCAAGCCGACAATCAGCGCACAGCTTCCGCTCAGGCCCATAGCACACATGGTTAGCCATGTCCGCCCATACCGGTCCGACAACCAGCCGCCAATAATGCTCCCGAACAAACCACCAATCCCCATGACAATGAAGGTTGTAGAACGTGCCAGAAAGGTCGGTTCGAAGCCCGCTGAATTGATCTGAAAACTGGCGGCCAGAAAAACACCAATCCACGCCCACATGGCATAAAGTTCCCACATATGACCAAGGTAACCGTAATTCGCCCAACGCAGAGAACGGTTTCTGAATGCTGCAGTCAGATGCTGTATCTCAAATGTCTTAGCCGCCGTTTGCCCTGGCCCCAGAGGTGCAAGATTGATCGCCAGCGCCGCAATCAACGCTACAACAGAGGTCGCGCCAATTGTAAAACGCCAGTCGACTCCGCCGAATGCGTTGAACAGATGCGGTGATGCCGAACCCAGGGTCAAGGCGCCGACCAGAATAGCCACCAGCAACCCGAGATCCCCCTTTGCCCAGGTGCTCGCCATCTTCATGCCGACGGGATAGACGCCCGCCATGCACATCCCGGTAATAAAGCGCGCCCCGTAAACCAGAGGCGATCCGGGCTCAACCAAAAGGATGGTAGCATTTGCTGCCGACGCAATGAGCGCCGAAACCATGAAAAACCGGCGGGAATCAAGCCTATCTGCCAGTCCCAACAGGGCACTGATCAGGGTGCCGGTGACAAACCCCGCCTGAACCATGCTGGTAAACAGAGAAATTTCAACATCGCTTAGTTGATATTCTGCGGTAATTGACGGAACCACCGCCGAGGCCGAGAACCACAACGCCAGCGCCGCCACCTCACAAACCGCAAGCAGGCCGATAGCGTAAATTTTCATCGGCTATCCTGGCAATATGTGACGCTTGCGGCGACCGCGCAGGAAACGAAAAAGCTTCTGCCAATTATGACAGAAGCCGGGTAATACGTGGCGGAAATTTCGACGCTCAACAGCAAATTCAAAATTAAAAGCAATCCCGCCTCGCGCGAACAATCTTCTCGCAAGTTCCTTAATGTCGCAACCGGGGGTGAATGTCAGCCCCCTATCGGCCAGTACTTCCTGTCTGTCAGGAAGACGATAATTGGACGAGTTCGTCCTTAACTGCCAGTTTCTGTTTTTTCAAAGCCGCAATCTCGATGTCGTCAGGATGCGGTCGGTGATTTTCTGTTTCCAAGGCTGATTCGAGAGTTTGGTGTCTTTCCTTTAACGATTCGATTCTATCAGCCAGACTCATGGCAACTCCTCCTCAATCACTGGATTTACGCAAACTTTGCTTTAACTGGACAATCATATCTCAAATGGATTCAAAAATCTACAGAACACCCGCTCCCTGATCTACCGTGAACGTCATTTCTCTGTTATGATTTAATGAATGACATAATTTCGGATGGGCAAATGGACGAAATCAGGGAACAGAACCGCAAACTTGAAGAGTTACGAACCGAACATCGTGATCTGGACGATGTTATTGCCCGCATCAGCATCGAAATTCCCTTTGACCAGTTGCAGCTTCAACGCCTGAAAAAGCGAAAACTGGTCCTGAAAGACCAGATTGCTTCATTGGAAAACCAGATATTGCCGGATATTATCGCATAATCGACAGGTGCTTTCGCAGGTCCTGATCGGCGGCATCCAGCGCCGCCTCCGCACTGATTTCCGCCCTCAGTAACCGGTTACCACTCAATACATCAAGCTCGAACTGCTGTTCAGCCCAGGTAAATACGTATGCCCTGACCGCTTCTTTCAAACGGGCGGCAAAGGCAGGAGCGGAATCTCCGCTTTCTGACAACAAAATGATACCGAAATCATTCCCCCCGAGATTGCCGAGAATATCGGCAGGTTGCAAAAGATTCTGAAATATGTTGGCGACGTCAGATAACACATGGTCAAGCGCGGCGCGCCCGGCCTTCATTCTTACCTCCTCGGTGCCGACAATATGCAGGGCGATCATGGTAGGCGGTGCCGACAAATGATCGATATGGGTCAGGACATGTGTCAATTCACGAATGAATTCCCGTCGGCAAGGGATATTCAGGAAACTGTGGCGGGCTGCCAGTTCACGGAAATGGGCTTCGCGGCCCTTCGCAAGCTCCAGTTCGGCCCGAAGCGGCTCGATCCGGTGGTTAAGGGTGTCTATAATAGCCTGGGCTTCCGGTGTCATGCCACCAATCAGGTTGGCATCGACCTCGGCCGCTTCGAGCTCACGCCATGACCCGGATTCATTTCCGGGCTGATCATCTTTACCCGCGCCCTGATCCTCAGGGTCACGATGTTGAGGCGACTTTTTTGCGTCTTGATGTACAGACACAATTGAAGAGGCCTGATTCACATCCATTTCAACATTCCTTTCTCCAGTCTGTTGGGAAACGGAATGACCAATACCGAAGGTCAATGATCTTCAACCTTACACCTGAACTATATCACATTTGTGGTTAATGAAGGGTTGATATTCTTGATCCTGTCGTAATCAACCCTATAATGCCCGGCTTTCCGGGGAGGTGAACGCTTCCCCCCGGCCACAGATTCAAAGGAAATGATCAATGAACAGCTCTCTCCCCACCGTCGGCATCATCATGGGCAGCAAGTCCGATTGGGAAACCATGAAACATGCGGCGGATATGCTGGACGAGTTATCAATTCCGTTCGAGGCCCACGCACTGTCTGCTCACCGTAATCCGGTACAGGTCCACGAATTCGCCAGCACCGCGAAAGATCGCGGCATCAAGGTTATTATCGCTGCCGCTGGCATGGCCGCCGCCCTGCCAGGAGTGGTTGCCGCAATCACCCCCCTGCCCGTCCTCGGTGTTCCCGTAGAAACCCGCGTCATGGGGGGGATTGACAGCCTGCTCAGCATGGTTCAGATGCCGGGCGGAATTCCGGTTGGTACGCTGGCAATCGGCAAGGCGGGGGCCAAGAACGCGGCCCTGATGTCGGCTGCGATTATTGCGCTTTCCGATGACGAACTGGCCGCTCGACTGGAAACCTTCCGCCAGACCCAGAACGACACCGTCGCTGAACTTCCGGTTTAGTCAATGGGCGAACCTCAAACCGGAATATTTACTCAAATCGGGCCACACCATCATTATCTTGAATTCACAATTGATGATGGTGTGAAAACAGCGACGTTGAAATCCACACTTCGGGATATTCACGCCGCCGCCCTGCACGACACGCAAACTCTGGTTATCGCCTTTGGCCGTGACCTGCACTCCAGATTGTCCAATGGAAACGCACCCGAAGAACTGCGCGACTTCACAGAAATCCAGGGCATTGATGGTATAAGCGCGCCCGCCACCCAGCGCGATATCTGGTTCTGGATTCAGGGTCCAACGCCCGACATCAATCTGGATGTGGCAATGCGGATCAGCAATGCACTTAATGGTACTGCCAGGCTGGATCTGGAGGTTCTGGGGTATGCCTATCATGGTAACCGGGACTTGATCGGATTTGTCGATGGAACGGCAAATCCGAAAACCGACGAAGACCAGAGAAATGCGGCACTGGTTCCGAACTCAACGGGTGGCAGTTTTCTTTTGACCCAGAAATGGAAACACGACCTGAAGGCTTTCAACGCGCTCGACGTGTCCCAACAGGAAGCGATTGTTGGACGCACCAAGGAAGACGATATCGAGTTGGAGGGCGATGCCATGCCAGCCGATTCCCATGTCAGCCGCACAGATGCCAAGGAAGATGGTATTGCGCTCAAATTATGGCGACGCAGTTCGCCGTATGGCAATGTCGCCGAAAATGGCCTGTATTTCGTTGCCTTCGCCTGCAATATCCGGCGCTTCGACGTGCAGTTAAACCGCATGTACGGCGTCACTGACGACGGCCTGCATGACCAACTCATTCATTATTCAAAAGCCGTCAGCGGCGCGTACTGGTATGTGCCGGGGGCAAGTGAACTGTCAGAAATTCTTTCTTAACTGCTGAGCCCGGCACCACCGCTCATCAAACTGCCTTCGATATCACCGACAGTCAGGCGTTTCAGTTTGAAGGCTTCCAGCAGGTCGATTTCGATGGCCGCGGTTTTACCAAGCTCGGTCTGGACCATATATTTGACGAACTCGATCAGTTCCGCCATCTGCCCCGGAAATACAATAATGTTGGTCAGAAGCTCACGGCGGATTAGCGCCGGGTAGCGCAGGATTTCCATGACCAGAAGTTTTTTCACCTTCATCGGTACGCGCAGGCTGCCGAACAGGCGATCAAGGCAGAAGCTGTAGATACCAAAATCGAGCAGCCCGGCGACATCCTGGGTAAACCCGCGAAACTCATCAAGGAACGGTCCCGCCGTTACTTTTCGATCCATCAGTTTTTTGACAACACCGAGAAATTCCCGATAGCGCAGGCGGGCAGGACTGAGCTTATCGCCCAGTTCCGCCTCAAGGGCACGGATTTCAGCAGCCCGGAAATGGGCCTGTCGAACAGCGCGGGCCGAATCCTTGATGGTGTCCGATAGCGCTTCTTCCTCGATCAGGTTGAACAGCCTCTCGAACCGTTCACGCTGACGCGGTGCCATTTTCTGGGCACCTTCGCTAAGCGGCAGTAAGGCCGCCTGCGCCACCAATTCATCTTTCGAGAAAATAGCTGCAACGGCAGACGCCGCCGGAACAATGTTTGCTGTACGAAAATCATCCGTAATGACAAAGCGGCTGTCGTCCTGCACCGTCAGATATCGTCCCAGTTTCGAGCATTCCAGGAAATGATCAGCCAGATCCGGTCCGGGTGGCTGGAGTAACGAGGGCGACGCGGGCCGGGCTTCCATGCCAGGTGGTGCCACAGAGCCCACGGCAGCGCGGCCATTGGCAGGCATTTCAGGGCGTTTAAGTGGTGGCGGTTCCTGTCTCATCATGGGCGCAGGCGTTCAATTCTGACTGTTCGGCAACAGAGGTCTATCTTACGTCAGTCATTCCAAGGAGTCCAAAAAAAGCCTTGTGAAAAATTATCCGCCCAAGCGCTCACTAAACCGTGTTGGGATGTGATTAGAGCAAGCCCCGGGTTTCAGGCAGTATCAAATCAATGGCAGCCCCCAACTGCCTCTGACCCCGCCCCCCAGCGGGGGAGGT
>JAJFIJ010000288.1 GCA_021775105.1 Rhodospirillales bacterium
GCACATGATCATGGGATATATCGTCCTTATCATCGTCTGTCTGGGCTGGTTCGCCGGGCTTGTCTATTACAACTGGTCCGGAGAGGAAGACTCCTGCGTGACGATTCCGGCGGACCGTACGATTGAGCAGTTATGGGACGAAGGCGTGGTATCGCGTGATGTGAAGGAATGTCCCCCGGTCACCTCAGGCACGATGTCCGGTAACGTTGAGGAAAGCTGGCTTGCGAATATTCGGGATTATGCAGTTCCGCTGATCAGCCTGCTGGCCCTAATCATGATTCCGGCGTCGATTGTTGATATCATTCGGAATCTGTTCAAGCTGTGCGAATTCAAAAAATTCACCAGGGACCATCAGGCATTCCTGAGGAAATATAATCGTCTTTAGATAGTGTCGTCACAAGATATTAAATTTTTCCTGTAATTATACTCCCAGTGATTACGGGAGGATCAAATGTTAGCACATCGCCGTCATGATATATCAGACCATGTATGGGAATTACTGGAGCCCCACCTTTCTGGTCGCAAGGGCAGTTGGGGCGGTATTGCAAAGGATATGCGTCAGAATAAATCGGAAGTGCTTGTCTTATGATTTTTCCGGTTTCTCTGTGAAGATATAGCCGCTGAACTGGGTTGGTCACAGGAGCAATCGCGCACAAAAAAAGGCCGGATGCTTTCGCACCCGGCCGTTTTCCGAAAACTGATTTTAAGGGACGTCAGCCTGCATTCATCAGGGCAACCGCCGTATCCGGCATGCGGTTGGAGAAGCCCCATTCGTTGTCGTACCATGACAACACGCGAACGAAGTTGCCGCCCATGACCTGGGTCTGGGTCGCATCGAAGGTCGAGCTGGCCGGGTTATGGTTGAAATCGATGGAGACCAGCGGCAGTTCGTTGTAATCGAGCACACCCTTGAGCGCGCCATCGGAGGCCGATTTGATGGCCGCGTTGAGTTCATCGACGCTGGTGTCGCGTCCCGAGGTGAAGGTCAGGTCAATCAGCGAGACGTTCGGGGTCGGGACACGAACCGACGTGCCATCGAGCTTGCCGGCCAGTTCAGGCAATACCAGGCCGACGGCCTTGGCCGCACCGGTCGAGGTCGGGATCATCGACAGCGCGCAGGCACGGGCCCGGCGCGGATCAGAATGCAGCGTATCGAGCGCGGGCTGATCACCGGTGTAGGAATGGATTGTTGTCATGAAGCCTTTTTCAATGCCGACCGCCTGATTGAGAACATGGGCGACGGGGGCGAGGCAGTTTGTGGTACAGGATGCGTTCGAGACAACGGTGTCGGAAGCTTCCAGAGTCTGATGATTGACGCCGAAAACGATGGTTTTGTCGATTTCCTTGCCGGGCGCGGAAATCAGGACCTTTTTGGCACCGGCATCAAGGTGTTTGGCGGCACCGTCCTTGCTGGTGAAAATGCCGGTGCATTCCATGGCCACGTCAACATTCAGATCGCCCCACGGCAGGTTAGCCGGGTCGCGCTCGGCGGTTACCTTGATGGTTTTGCCACCGACGACAATGTTGTCGCCATCGACAGAGACGTCCATTGGCAGGTTGCCGTGAACGGAATCCCGCTGCAACAGAAGCGCGTTCATGTCGACCGAACCCAAATCGTTTATGCCGATCACTTCGACATCCGTGCGGCCGCTTTCAAGAATGCCGCGTAAAACCAATCGGCCAATTCGACCAAATCCGTTGATCGCAAGACGTACAGCCATTTAACCCTCCGTAAGTTTCGTTCCGTTGCGTGACAAAATTGTGTGAATTTCCGTTGAAATCGGCGCAAACCATCGTGTGATTGCCCGGTTCAGTCAATCACAATGTTCCAATTATGGCCGATCGCAGGCGCTGATCCCTGAATTCAGACCCGGTACGGAGGCATTGATAAACTGGAACCAATCAAAAAAGCCGTGTTTTGATAAGCGTTTATACGCTTTTCCTGAACGATCAGTTGACGTTTGGGCGCTACAGCGCGTAGATTGCGCAAAACAAAATTAATCGTGCTGTTCCGGCGTGCTGTTCCGGCGTGCTGTTCCGGGGGTAATACAAGTGGTCACCAGATCTACCATCCACAAAGCATCCAAAGTCGATCGCGCGCGCGAAAGGCTGGCTGAAGCCGTTGCCCGACTGGAACGGGCGTTGCCCGCAGCCGGGGACTCCAGCGCAGATAATGTCGCTAACTGGGTGAAGTATGATGAGCTGTTGGCCCAGTCGCAGAGCCTGCAAGCCGAAAACAGTCATCTGAAAGACGTGAATGCCGAGGTATCCAGGCGCCTCGATTCGGCGATTGTTCGATTCAAACAAGTGATCGGGGCTTAAACAGTGGCTCAGGTCAATGTTCATATCAACGGGCGCAAGTACGAGATTTCCTGCGATGACGGGCAGGAGGCCCATCTGGCGCGTCTCGGCAATTACATCGATAACCGGGTCAAGGAACTGATTGCGGCGGTCGGGCAGGTTGGCGACGCCCAGCTTCTGGTGATGGTCAGCCTTCTTGTCGCCGATGAACTTTCCGACGCTTATGCCGAGCTTGATGTCGCCAAATTGGCCGATCACGGGGCGACGGCGATGCTGTCGGCGGAAGATGCGTTGAGCGAAAAAATCGAAAGTCTGGCTGAACGCATCGAAAGCATTGCCGAAAGCTACGAACAGGCCTAGGTTCAGG
>JAJFIJ010000289.1 GCA_021775105.1 Rhodospirillales bacterium
CAGTGAATCACGTCAAAAAGCCAAACGCAAATTGCAAGTTAAGTGGCTTGCATTAGCCTTTTTCTTGCAATTATTAACCCGGCATTACCGTCAAAAATAACTGTAGTTCAGTGCGTTAGGGATTCTTCACGGAGGACTAAAGAGTGGCGGATGGGGTGGGATTCGAACCCACGAAACGCGTTAACGTTTGCCGGTTTTCAAGACCGGTGCCTTCAACCGCTCGGCCACCCATCCCGCTCTGGGAGCAGTCTTTACTGGTTTCGTTCGGTTCAGTCCACCATCAAGTTTGGGAATGTTGAAAATTTACGAATTTTTGAGGCATCAGGCGGGGAGGAAGGGCGAACCAATATTGGTTTGAATCATCGGGCTGATCATATTTCTGTTTTCGCGTGCAATTTTCCTGTGAAATGGCTAAATTGGCATCTTGGTTCTTCGGATTCACAGTGTTTCAGGTGTGTTATGGCTGATATAATCGGACCAGTCGTGTACAGAGCTTCGACGGCAGTTCCCGTGTCCGCCTATCAGAACGCGGAAACCCAGCAGCGTGAATTTGACCGCCAATTGAAAGAAAACCTGGACAACCGTTCTGAACGGTCAGAACGCTCGACCGAAGCGGTTAGCGAAAACGACGTCCAGCGCGAAGCTGCCAAGGCCCGCCGGGTTGCGCAGGCGGGCGCTCAGGATGAATCGAACAGCAACAACGACAGGCGTTCCGAAGATTTCGGTTCCAGGCGCGGTCATAACGTTAACCTCGAAATCTGACTCGCTTGTTGATCGCCTCTATCTGTTAAATCCCATAAATTTGCAGTTTTACTTTCTTTGTATTGACCGTATTCATACTGCTGTAAGGTTGAGCCCATATCTTCCCCAGACGAAAAAAAGACAGTGCGTCTTTCAGTGCTACAGGTAAGACTATGAAGATCAGGTTGATATCTCCGGTGCGGAAACAGAGACACAGACCGTGACAGTACATGCGCAATCAGACAACCCGACTGAAAGGCAGAGCGAAAGCGGCCGATACCGGCTGGAACTGGTTTCTGATGAACGGGACACCCGCCGGGGCCAGCATATCGATATCGAAGCCTGAATAAGGCTGAAGTTGGAACGGGGCTTTAAACTTCCTTTAGACTTTTCTGCTATCCGATCCTATTGCGTCAGCGTAATAGGGGATTTCCTTGCCAACGTTTTTTGAATTATCGAAAATCCTGTGGTTTGTTATGGCTCCCGGAAACCTGTTTTTTATCTTGCTGATTTTTTCCGGGTTTCTGTTATGGACACCCTGGATACGGACAGGAAGGGCCTTGGCAAGCATACTGGTGATGGTTGGCCTGTTTGTTGCCATTGTCCCCGTCGGGCCCTGGGTCATCTGGCATCTGGAAAACCGTTTTCCGGTAAATCAGTCTCTGCCGGACAGGATTGCCGGGATTATTGTTGCGGGTGGTATTGTTGATCCGGTGGCGAGTGAAGCCCGCGGGCAGCCCGTCATCAGCGGTGCGGTTGAACGGATTACCGCAGCCAGTAAACTGGCTGTTCAATTTCCCGATGCAAAAGTCATATTCAGTGGAGGATCGGGAGATCTGTTCCGTCAGGAACTGAAAGAGGCAGATTATGTTGCGCCGATTTTTCAGCAACTGGGCGTATCACCGGAACGGATCGTATTTGAAAATCAGGCCCGCAATACTGTCGAAAATGCCGAAATCACGCTGAGAATAGCAAATCCACAGCCTGGAGAGACATGGATTCTGGTGACGTCTGCATTTCATATGCCCCGTGCGATAGGGACTTTTCGCAAATCCGGGTGGAATATAATCGCCTATCCGACGGATTTCGGGTCAGCCCCTGCGTTTGAATGGCGCTATGGTTTCAATCTTGTGGGCGGCATGCATAAACTCAACAACGCCCTGCACGAAATTCTGGGGCTGATCTTCTATCGATTAACCGGAAAAACCGATGCCTTTTACCCATCGCCGGAGAAAACGTGATTGCCGGGTCTGCCAATGATATGGCAAAACGCTAGACACCAACGCCGGGACTTATTTTATTTTACCAAATGAACACGAGATTTGAACACATGCGGAAATTGTTGATTGCCCTGATCCTGATCACTGTCGCCCTGCCTTTGCAGGCCGCAGAACCACCGGCCCCGCCGCCGTTCGAAGAATGGCTTGCAGAATTGAAGGTGGAGGCAAAATCCCGGGGGATTTCCGAGGCGTTTCTGGATCGTGCACTTCGCGGGATCAAACCGATCACGCGGGTGATTGAACTGGACCGCCGGCAACCGGAATTTTCCCTGACATTCTGGTCTTATATGCCGAAAGCGGTCAACGATGCGCGCGTCAAGAAAGGCCGCGAGATGTTGGTCAAGCACAAGGTGCTGCTTGAGAAGGTGTCAAAAAAACTCGGCGTGCAGCCGCGGTTTCTGGTCTCTTTCTGGGGGCTGGAAAGCAATTTCGGCAAATATACCGGCGTGTTTCCGGTGGTGGGCGCGCTGGTTACGCTGGCGCATGACCGTCGACGCGCCAGATTTTTTCGTGAACAGTTGCTGACGGCCCTCAAGTTGATGGATCAGGGGCATTTTCCGGCGGATGTCAAAGGTTCCTGGGCTGGCGCCATGGGCAATCACCAGTTTATCCCGACGACCTATCGCGATTTCGCCATTGACGGCGACGGCGATGGCAAACGGAATTTATGGAACAGTCTGCCCGATATTTTCTCTTCGGCTGCAAATTATCTCGGTCGTTCAGGCTGGGACGCAAAACGGACCTGGGGGCGGGAGGTCAAATTACCAAAAGGTCTGGATCTGTCTCTGACCGGACTGGAAATACGCAAATCTCTTGCCGACTGGCAGAAGCTCGGGATCAGGCGCATGAATGGCGGAAACCTGCCGACGGTGGAAATCGATGCCTCCGTCATCCTGCCTGCGGGATACCAGGGCCCGGCTTTTCTGGTCTACAAAAACTTCCGGACAATCATGGTCTGGAACCGTTCGATTTACTACGCGCTTGCAGTTGGACATCTGGCTGACCGTCTGGCGGGTGGCGGGCGTCTCGTTACCAAGCCGCCTGAAAATGACAGGCCGCTATCACGTCAGGATGTTATGGATATCCAGCGCCGCCTTCTGGCGAAAGGATTTGATACGGGCGGGATTGACGGTCGCATCGGTCCGATGACCCGAAAGGCGATCAAGGCCTACCAGCAGAGTGTCTATCTGCCGGCTGACGGATATCCCTCAATGGGCTTACTGGAGCGCCTCAGCGGCACCTGAACCCTTGCGGGGGCACAGCAGCCTCTGTACAATACAAAATGACGTGAACATTACTTACATTGCTACAAGATATGGTGTATATGAGGTTCACTTTCGGGAAGCGGGTAATCAATAATATGCAGCTTGGATTTGTTCGGCGGTTTTTACTGATTTTGGTGGGAATCGGAGTCCTGGCGGGCTGTGCTGAGACCAAGCTGGTTATGCATTCTGCCAAGCGTATTATGGGACCCAGCGACCCTGAACCGAATGAAAAACTGCCCACCGAATACAAGATCGGCAAACCCTATCAGATTGCCGGAGTCTGGTATTACCCGCAGGAAGATTTTGAATACGATGAAACCGGGATCGCGTCCTGGTACGGAGCCAAGTTTCATGGTCGCCGGACGGCGAACGGCGAAGTCTATGACATGAACACCCTGACTTCGGCTCATCGTACGTTGCCGATGCCGAGTTTCGTGCGGGTAACCAATCTGGAAAACGGGCGCAGTCTGATCCTGCGTGTTAATGATCGGGGGCCATTTGCGCGTGGCCGGATTATAGATATTTCGCGGCGTGGGGCGCAATTGTTGGGGTTCCAGAAGCAGGGAACGGCGCGGGTTCGGGTCCAGGTTCTGGCAGACCGTACCCGTGCGCTCAAGGCGCGGATTCGCAATCAGACTGATCTTGCCAAGGTAGGATCACCGATTACCGTTGACCGGTTACCGAAAGCGAAGGTGCAGAGTCAGGCCCTGCCACCGCCCGGTGATTCTGAATCCGACACACAAATTGCGTCGTTGCCCACTGTGCAGCAGCAACCCACACTGCCGACGCCTTCTGTTCCTGTCGACCCGATGGCGGAAAAGGAATTTGACCTGAGTGGCAAGGTAACCCAGGCTGGCAAGGTCAACACCCAGATATATATTCAGGCTGGTGCCTTCAGTCTGTTTGACAATGCCAGCCGGGTGCGGGCCCGTCTGGCCCCTCTGGGCGATGTCAAACTGTCGCAAGTCCTGATCAACGGTAAAGATCTCTACCGGGTTCGGGTGGGACCACTCGCCAGTGTCACTCAAGCTGATCAGCTGTTGATGGCAGTCGCTGAGGCAGGGTATAAAAATGCCAAAATCATCGTCGATTGAATTTTAGAAAATAATGATAAAACAAATGTTTAACATAAATTTGTTATGTAGAAAATTAACTTATGCCATGATTTTTGTCTTGGCATTTGCAGCTCTTGCTGGGCGGAGCGAGGCGATTGAGACAATTGCCCGTGAAGCGATCCTGATTGATATTGATACCGGCGAAACACTGCTGGAGAAAGATGCAGACACGTCTATGCCTCCGGCGTCCATGAGCAAGCTGATGACGCTCTATATTCTGTTCCAGCGCTTGCGCGACGGGTCGGTCAAGCTAGGTGATACGTTTCCTGTCAGTGAAAATGCATGGCGGGTCGGCGGTGCCAAAAGTGGCAGTTCGACGATGTTTCTGGAACCTGGGAAAAGCGTTAAAGTTGAAGACCTTATTCGTGGTATCATCGTGCAGTCGGGTAATGATGCGTGCATCGTCGTCGCCGAAAATCTTGCCGGGTCAGAAGCTGCCTTTGCCGAGGAAATGACGGCCACGGCGCGGGAAATTGGCATGATGGACAGCACATTTCGCAATGCCACGGGCTGGCCGCACCCGGAACACCGGATGACGGCACGCGATCTGGCGACACTTGCCAAGCGGACAATCATCGATTTTCCCGAGTACTACCACTACTACAATGAAACCGAATTTACCTATAACGGGATCAAGCAGTACAATCGCAATCCGCTGCTGTACAAGGATATCGGTGCCGATGGTTTAAAGACGGGGCATACTGAGGAGGCGGGGTATGGCCTGACGGCGTCCGCCAAGCGCGGTGAACGCCGTCTGGTACTGGTCGTCAATGGATTGCCATCGAAAAAGTCCCGGACTGCTGAACCCGAACGATTGTTACAGTGGGGTTTACGTGAGTTTGACAATTACGCGCTGTTCAAGGCGGGTGAAACGGTTGATACCGCCAGCGTATGGTTAGGAAAAAGCAAAACCGTACCTCTGGTTATTACCCGTGATGTGAAAATAACACTTCCCCGCAAGGCTCGAAAAAAACTGAAAGTCACGTTGAGTTTTCAGGGACCGGTTCCGGCACCTGTCGCCAAAGGATCGGAAATTGCCAAGGTTATCGTTTCGGCTCCTGGACGCGAGCCGATGGAAATTCCGCTTATTGCCGGAGAGGATGTTGAACTGCTGGGTCTCTTCGGGCGGCTTGTCGCGGCTTTTAACTCAATCGTTTGGGGGCGTTCCGGCTGATCACATGAGTGGTGCCAAATTCATCACTTTTGAAGGCGGGGAAGGCGGCGGTAAATCCACTCAGGTTAAACTGCTGGCGCAATCCCTTGAGGATGCCGGGATTAGTGTCGTACTGACCCGTGAGCCGGGCGGCGCGCCCGGTGCCGAAGAAATCCGTAACCTGCTGGTTTCCGGTGCTGTTGAACGTTGGCAACCCATGAGCGAGGTTTTCCTCCACTATGCTGCACGCATCGAACATGTGGCCCGCACAGTCAATCCGGCGCTGGGTGATGGCAAGTGGGTCTTATCCGATCGTTTTGCGGATTCCACTATGGCTTATCAGGGGTATGGCCATGACCTCAATCGTGACGACCTGAAACGCCTGTATCGACTGGCGCTTGGTGATTTTCGTCCTGACCTGACAATTATTCTTGATCTGCCCGTCGAAGATGGACTGGCACGGGCGGCGTCACGTGGCGATGGCGAAGATCGTTACGAGCGTATGGATATCGCCTTCCACGAACGGTTAAGGGCTGGTTTTTTGGAGATTGCCGAAAACGAACCTGTACGTTGCGCGGTCATTGACGGTTCTCGAGAACCCGCCGTCGTTCACGCCGAAATAGCTGCCACGACCGTCGCACGCCTCGGGAATTCTCGGTGATGGAACTGGAACTCCCGACGCC
>JAJFIJ010000290.1 GCA_021775105.1 Rhodospirillales bacterium
AAGGATGGCTGGAAATACGGTAACGCGCGCTCAATTGGGCGAAGCGGTCTATCAGGAAGTTGGACTATCCAGAAATGAATCTGCAGAACTTCTGGAAACCGTTCTCAACCATATGTCGGACGCGCTGGAGCGCGGCGATACTGTGAAAATATCCTCTTTCGGCAGTTTCTCGGTCCGTCAGAAAGGCCAACGCATTGGCCGTAATCCGAAGACCGGTGAAGAAGTTCCGATTTTGCCCCGGCGGGTTCTTGTTTTCCGCCCGTCCCAGGTTTTGAAAAACCGTATTAACGAGCACCGCTCTCCGGGTGAAAGCGACTAGCTCCGGTCATGGCCGCAAAATCAGCCACCGCTTTTCGAACCATCAGCGAGGTCGCCAGCGAGCTTGACCTGCCCCAGCATGTGCTGCGTTTTTGGGAAACCAAGTTTACCGCCGTCCGGCCGCTGAAAAGAGCAGGGGGGCGACGCTATTACCGACCCGAAGATATCGATCTTCTGCGCAAAATCCGAAATCTTCTGTACGATGACGGTTATACCATCAAGGGCGTCCAGAAACTGCTTCGTGATGGCGGAGCAAGCGGATTACCGACATCGGCGACCGCGACATCTTCAGACAACCCGGAAGATGTATCACAATCAGATACTTTCTCTTCATCAGTTGATAGCAATGAACTGCGCGCCATTCTTGCCGACCTTGAAGACATTCGCGGTCTGCTGGACAAGACTGCCTGACATTTCTTGACCGGTTTTGATGAATTCTGGTTTGCTCCGGCGGAAACGCCTAAGTATAGTGCGCCCGTCCCACAGGTTTGATAACGGGACATGCGTCGGGGAGTAGCTCAGTCTGGTAGAGTACTCGGCTGGGGGCCGAGCGGTCGCAGGTTCAAATCCTGTCTCCCCGACCACTTTTTTCATGGTCGGACCTTTCGTTCGGCAGGGCAATCATCATATTTGATCCCCGGATCGTACACCACATCGTCAGTTTTCCGGACGGTTCGTCTATTCATCCTTCTTGAGGATAGCCAAGAAGTTGGCTGACCAGACGGGAGGCGGGTCCGTCAAAAGAGCATTGAAGATACGTTCCACCAAGGCGTTGGTCATCCGCCTCACTGTGCTTCCTCTGGTATAGGGCAGGCAGGCAATGCAATTCATTTCAGCGGCCATGGCCAATTGTCGAATGTTCCCCGGAGCATAGAGCGCCTTATGCGTTAAATCGTTGAACTGATATTGCAATCCCCAGGGCGAGCCCATATTGGGAACACGCAATATGATTCGACCATCTTTCCCAAGAAGTTCAGCACATTTGCCAAGCAACGCAACGCCTTCACCAGGCGAGAAATGCTCAAAGACATCGAGAAGCACTATTCTGTCAAAGGATGGTCCGTCATATCTCTCGAAAAAGGCTTCGAAAGATTCTGTCGATACACGGTCACTGATGGGCGACGGCATGAAGTCCCTTGCCTTCGCGTCCATTTCGACGCCATGAAAGTCTTTAACGCCTTTGGCTTGCAGGTAGGCCAAAAACAACCCGACACCACATCCAAGCTCTAGCACCCGATGCTCTGGACGAAAGCCGGCGGGCTGCCACAGGTTACGCCCGAATTCCGCAAGGTGTTTGCGGCGCACTTCGGCGCGAACATAAGTGCGGTGCCTGTCGTAGACGTCATAAAAATCTTCAGGCCTCGTAAAACTCATCATGCCTCTCGGGTTTTTCCGGATTCTACAGGATGTAACCGGTATAAAGATGCATCCGCATGTCAACAAGTCAGATATTTTCCCCGGCTTATCGGGTGATATCTGATTGCCGGCTTTAGCGATCCCGCGACTTGTGATCAAACTATGAAAGTGAGAGACTCCGGTTCCCGAATTTTTGGGAGCGCTTATGAATTTGAGAGCGTCGATTAAAGGATTACATGGTGGCAAAATTACGGACCAGAATAGTCAGATCATTGCTGACCAAATTTGGATACGATCTGCGTCGACTTCAGAAAACGCACATCCATGATTCGACGCCAGGCTGGAATCTTCCGCATGATAGCGGGTTTGACGGGTTTGAGACGATTATCCCCAGGCCAGTCAGCCACCTTGATATCGTTTTCCGTTCCTGTACACGGGTTGAGATTTTTGGCCAGGATCGGAAACGACTGCTCGACCAGCCCAAAAGTGAAGTCGTGCTACGCTGCCTGAATTCACTCATTAAATCGGTTGAGGTCGCGATTTCCAAAGGAGTCAATATCCCGATCAGACTGGTGGTGATTGATGATCATTCATCGGAACCCTTTGTTAAGCAAATTCAGGAACAATTGACAAAAGCTGGCTTTGAAACCGAATTCATTGCCCTTGAGGTCACGGGCAACGGGCCTTCCGTTGGCGAGGTTTTTCGATGGGGACGGGATAATGCGAAAGACGTTATCTATTTTATTGAAGATGACTATCTGCACGACCCGGCTGCGATTTTTGAAATAATCCGAAGCTATGAAAGGCTTGCGGCTGTGCTGGATCAGGATATCGTGTTTTTTCCCGCAGATCGACCGGACCGCTATCGCCACATTGAGCAAACGCAGATTTTCCTGGGCAGTCATCGCCACTGGAGAACAATCGCGGGAACAACGTTCAGTTCGGTTACATCCACAGAAATCCTGAAAAAATACTGGGAGAACTATATTGCCTGTGCCCAATATGGCATTGATCACAGCGTAACCGAGGCCAATACCATTGATCTGATTTACAAGGAAGTGCCGTGCCTGTCGCCAATGCCGGGACTGGCGCTGCATTTTCAGCAGGTCGACGAAATATCCCCGTTCAATGACTGGAAGGCCTGGTGGGCAGAATCAGAGGTTGGTATCCCTTCATCACCCGATTGACATTTCGATATGCGATCAAACCCGGTTTGTAAAACTGGTGGCTGCTCTCGCTCTTTTTGGAAACAAAAAAAATCGGCCGGGACGAATCCCGACCGAAGTTAGTGCTCTTGAGGGAAGGGAGGAATTTCAAACTTGAAATCCTTCCAACACGATCATAATGCCCGGAGTTTGCAGACAGAGATGTGACGGTTGTCACAGGGTCAAAAAAAATTCAATTTACGAACCCAGCAGATTGAGCAGCGGAACGCCATCTTTGCGAAGACCACACAACGTTTCCAGTTCGTCGAGAATGCCATCAATATCGTCGAGCGATTTTCCAAGAATAAACCTGCCGCCGGGGGCCAGACGCAGGGTCGGACCTTTTGTACACTGTCCCATACAGACACTGCGTTCAACGGCAATATCGATACCTCGCGCACGAACGCCGCTTTCAATTGCGCTCGCCATTTCAAGACTTGAACGCGCTGCACAGGAGGCATCATCTGCGCCGTATCGACGGTTAGTACAGACCATCAGATATTTGGGTTTGATTTCAGTCACCGCCTCACGCTCGACCCTTATCATTTCCAAATCGAAATGAGTTCAACTTCATATGCAGTTTCCAGCAGGTGATGATTTGGAGAGACAATATCTATAACTGTTTTTCAATAACTTCACGCCCCAGATCCGTCAGTTTGCAAATCAACCAGTCCGGCTTGACAGAGTTTTCAAACCACGGTTCCGCCCAACCCTTTTCTATACAGGCCCGGACCGTGCGCTCACTGACCTTTTGCCCGTTTGAATCAAAAAGGGGAAGCTTGCCACCGGCTTGTGTCAGTCCCCGGCTCAGCCATTTAACCTGCGATTTGCTCGGCGTCCCGGCAGGGGTTGCGCCCTGTTTCTGCTGATTTGTATCCACAGGCCTGCACCTCCCCGTAAACCGCCTATGCTGTCATAATGATGGTACGGTAGAATCCTGCACGCGCCAAGCGCTCAAACAATCAGGTTATCGTGCGCCGATCTGGTCGGCGATAGCATTAACCTGTTCGACGTTGGTAAGGGCGCCGCTAAAACAGGCCTGAATAGCCTGTGACAGAGGCTTCAGCAGCCTGATGTCCTTTGGTTCCGGATTACCTCCGCGCGAAGCCAATATGGCGCTGGCGACATTGCCAAGCGAGTCGCAAAGCAGAAGGACATGTTCATAGTTGCTTCCGGCAAGAATTTCGGCCGCATTGTCGGTGATGTCGAGCAGGGACAACAATTCATTACGGATAGACGGGTCAACACGACCGCTACGTTCCAGCATCGGCACCAGATTGGTCACATGCGCGGCGACCTGCACACCAACAATATCGACTTTAAGTGTTTTCATTTTGTTGAGGGCGCTGTTGATCATGTTTTCGATTTCCATGACATTCAGCTTTTCGCCCCTGGCCTTGGCTTTCAGCGTGTTCGGTGCATCAACCCCCGGCGTGCCGCTATCTTTTCGCCGGGCCGGGCCGATGTACCCGTCGGTCATAATGAATTTTTTTCGTGATTCAATCAGATCATTGATACGATCCAGCATCTGCGCCGTTGAGATCGGTTTTGCAATCACCGTGTCGGTACCTGATTCGACCACACGGGTGACAATCTCGGGCGTCGGTTCCTCAACCAGCGTGATGATCGGAAGAAAGGGATTGTTGCCCAGTTTTCCCTGACGGATTTCACGAATGACTTCGATGAAATCTCCGTCTTTCAAATCATACGAACCAATCAACAGATCAGGCATATGTTTGCTGAGAACCTCGCGGATTTCCTCAATTGTCCTGCCCTGACGCAGTTCGCGAAAACCGTGATTGTGAAGGATATTGCGCACGCTGGAGCGTGAATTCAGGTCATGATCGACCAGAAAGATATCACAGGTTGCGAGATCACTCTCAAGCGACACTTTTATCCTTCCCCCATGATCAATTCCTGGCCACTCTGCCAGACGTACATTCTAGTAGCAAAGCGCCGCCTGCGTAAAACCGTTTCAACATTAACATCAACTGAAGATCACTCTCGTGAGCCAATTCCTATTGTCGCTACTGCCTGCGCGGCGATCCCTTCGCCCCGGCCGGTAAACCCGAGCCGCTCCGTCGTCGTTGCCTTAACATTAATACGCTGTCCGTCAATTTCAATAATCTCGGCAATGCGTGCTTCCATTGCCAGCCGGTGAGGGCCGATTTTTGGCGCCTCACAGATCAGCGTCACATCGACGTTCACAATTTTCCCCGAACGCTCATCCAGCAAAGTTGCTGCGTGGGCAAGAAATCGATCAGATGCCACACCACGCCATTGCTCATCCGTTGGCGGAAAATGCTGTCCGATGTCACCACAGCCCGCAGCGCCCAGAATCGCATCGGTCAGGGCATGCAACCCGACATCGGCATCCGAATGCCCGTCAAGTGCCTGATCAAACGGTATTTCGACACCGCAGAGCGTAACGCAGTCACCAACCGTAAAGCGGTGCACATCAAACCCGAAACCGGTGCGGAACTCCGTTGGCCGATCAGACTTGCGGGCACGGTCCAGATCGCTCGTTGTCGTGATCTTGATATTGTTTTCGTTGCCGTCAACCATCTTCACCTCCAGTCCGGCCATTTCGGCCACCGCCGCGTCATCCGTCAGTTCCTGGTCAATCGCCCTGATATGTGCGCTCAGGATATCATCGAAGCGAAAACCCTGTGGGGTTTGCGCCCGCCAGACGGTTGACCGGTCAACCGTCGCCAGCACCTTGCTATTTTCACCCCGTTTTAGCGTATCACTGACCGCAAGCACCGGTATGACCGCAGAATACTGACCCAGTGCGCTGAGGACGCAGGTAATCTGGTCATTATCAACAAACGGTCTGGCAGCGTCATGAATCAACACATACTCGCACGAATGTGCCGACAGACTTTCCAACCCGAGACGCACCGAATCCTGACGGGTTGCCCCACCATGTACGGGATCAAGTAAATCAAGCCCCTGAGTGGCCTGATCATAAAGCGGGCGATCATCGGGATGAATAACCACACGAACGGCGTCAATGTCAGGGTGGTTGATAAAAGCGGAAGCTGTTTGGTGCAGCACTGAACGGTCGGCAAGCCTGACGTATTGCTTCGGAATCTCCCCGCCGACGCGATATCCACGTCCTGCGGCGACAATCAATACGACCGCTCCCGGCATCCGTTACCCCCTGAATGAACTGCTGAACGCCGGGGACCTTAATTGTCGCCTGTAGGAATGCCAAGTGTTATCCTATCTTAGGTCTTGCCAAGCTACGATTCAGACGCAATGTTCCCTTCCAACATCGATCAGGGACCCGACAATGACTGACGGACTGGTATTGAATTTGAGCGCCGTTGTTGCCCTGCTTCCGGCTGCCCTGCTGGGACTGCGCAAGGAGACAAGCCGCAATAGTGTATACTGGCTACTGCTGGCCGTCGCAGTCTTTGGACCGTTCACGACAACCATCGCCAGCCTTTCCGGCGAATGGCACACAGATCTCGCGACATCCCTGTGGGCGACGATATCCGCCAGTATGGTGTTGTTTGCCGTGATTTCCGTTCTGACACGCGAAGCTTGGCGGTTGGCCCCGCTGCTCGCCACCTATATGATCATCCTCGGTCTGTCGGCAACCATCTGGAGTCATGCCGGGGAACCGCAGATCATGGCAAGCGCCAGTCCCGGCCCGTGGATTGGCTTGCACATCGCCGTTTCCGTTGGCACATATGGCCTTGTCACAATTGCCGCCGTCGCAGCACTTGGTGCCGTTTTTCAGGAACGCGCGCTGAAAACCAAACAACAGACGTCATTGAGCCGATCATTACCGTCGGTCGCTGATTGTGACGAACTGGTTGTCCGCCTGCTGGCGGTCAGTCAGATTGTCCTGGCTCTGGGTTTGATAAGCGGTATGGCATTGCAGTTTGCAGAAAGCCGTGAAATCCTTGCGCTCAATCATAAAATTGTTTTGACGATTACCGCATTTGTGGTCATCGGCGGCGTGTTGATTGCCCATTACAAAAGCGGTCTGAGAGGTCGCAAGGCGGCAAGAATTGTACTATTGGCCTATTTGCTGCTGACACTCGGTTATCCCGGCGTCAAATTTGTTTCCGACGTCATTCTGGGCTGATCTCTTTCTTGGACCTGATTGCCGTCAAATCCTTGTATTTCACGGTCAATTTGCCTAATAAATAGGCACTCATTGAGGAACCTGTCGATGTCTGTGCAAATTGGCGCTGTTAAGCTCGAAAACCCTATTGTTCTGGCACCCATGTCCGGCGTCACCGATCTGCCGTTCCGCCGGCTGGTCAAACAAAACGGCGTCGGACTGGTGGTATCTGAAATGATTGCCAGCAAAGCGATGGTCTATGCCTCGAAAAAGACCATGAAAATGGCCACTCATTGCGCCGAAGAACATCCGATGTCCGTACAACTGGCCGGGTGTGAGCCCGATGTGATGGCAGAAGCAGCGAAGCTCAACGAAGACAGGGGGGCAGCGCTGATCGACATCAACATGGGTTGCCCGGTCAAGAAGGTCACCAACGGTGATGCAGGCTCCGCGCTCATGCGGGATGTCAAACTGGCAGGCAACATTCTTTCCGCTGTCGTCAAAGCCGTCGACATTCCGGTCACGCTGAAAATGCGCACAGGCTGGGATGATGCAACCCGGAATGCTCCGGAACTTGCAAAAGTCGCCGAAGATTGTGGAATTCAGGCGTTAGCTGTTCATGGCCGTACACGATGTCAGTTCTATAAAGGGCGGGCCGACTGGCAATATATACGCCACGTCAAGGAGGCTGTCAGTATCCCGGTGTTTGGCAACGGTGATATCAACACCATAGATGACGCCAGACAGATGCTGACGGAATCCGGCGCCGATGGCGCACTGATCGGGCGCGGGACCTACGGCAAACCCTGGTTCCCAAATCAGGTCCGTCACTTTCTTGAGACCGGCGAACGCCTGGCCGACCCGGCACTGATCGACCAGCATCGTACCGTCCTTGAACATTATGAAGCCATTCTTGAGCATTACGGTACACAAGCCGGTGTGCGGATCGCCCGAAAACATCTAGGCTGGTATTCAAAAGGGCTGGCGGGATCGGCTGAATACCGCGCCGAAATCAATCAGTTGAGCGACCCCGGTCAGGTCAAGACCCGCATCAACGCGTTTTACACCATAAACGCCGAACGGCTGGCAGCCTGATGAAAGAGGCGCTGGTCGATCTGCATAATCATACGCGCCTACCGCCTGTAGACGGCGACATGCTGCTCAACGCGATTACCCAGGCGCTTTTGGTCGTTGACGAAAACCTAAGTATAACGTTCGCCAATTCGGCGGCCGAGCAATTCTTCAGAACCAGCATCGATACGCTGCTGGGAAAAGGTCTGAGTGAATTTATTCCCGTCGATAACCCGGTATTTGGTGTCATTGAACAGGTCAGAGGGTCCCGACGACCTGTATCAGAATATGATGTGACGTTGGAAACTCCCAAGATCGGCACAAATTTTGTCAATATTCAGGCCAGCCCGGTTACCGAATCTCCCGGCACAATTGTTCTGTCCATTCAGCTGCGTTCCATCGCCGACAAAATTGATCGCCAACTCACGCACCGCGGCGCGGCGCGTTCTGTTACGGCTATGGCCTCGATGCTTGCCCATGAAATCAAGAATCCATTGTCCGGCATCCGGGGGGCTGCCCAATTACTGGAACAAGATGCCAGTCCCGAAGACAGTGAGTTGACGCAGCTGATCCGCGATGAAGCGGACCGGATTTGCGATCTGGTCGACCGCATGGGGGTATTTTCCGACACCAGACCTCTGGAACGCGAAGCCGTCAACATTCATCTGGTCCTCGACCGGGTACATCGTCTGGCGAAAAATGGTTTTGCCAAAAACGTCCGGATCCTGACGGTGTTCGATCCCTCACTGCCGCCGGTTTATGGCAACCGAGACCAACTGATTCAGGTCTTTCTGAACCTGATCAAGAATGCTGCTGAAGAGGTTCCCGAATCAGGTGGTGAAATCATTCTCGAAACCGCCTATCAACAAGGGGTGCGCTTCGCGGTGCCGGGGCAGGGATCGCGGGTACACCTGCCGCTTCGTGTAAGTGTTATTGATAACGGCCCCGGTATTCCCGACGACATCAAATCATATCTGTTTGATCCGTTTGTGACATCAAAACCGCAAGGGTCGGGTCTCGGGCTGGCACTGGTGGCCAAAATTATTGATGACCATGGCGGTGTCATTGAATACGACAGTCAGGCCAGACGGACCACTTTCAAGGTTATGCTGCCCATGTTCAGCGGGGAGCCGGAGGAAAAATGAGTGCACCAACCATCCTGGTTGCCGATGATGACGCAGGCATCCGTACCGTCGTTACACAAGCGCTCAACCGCGCCGGATATGATGTCCGGGCAACATCCAACGCGGCAACACTGTGGCAATGGGTCAGCGACGGTGATGGCGATCTGGTCATTACCGACGTCATCATGCCAGACGAAAACGGACTAGATCTGGTGCCACGCATTCGACGTCTGCGCCCCGATCTCAGGGTGGTTGTCATGAGCGCCCAGAACACCTTGCTGACGGCCCTGAAAGCGAATGAGCGCGGGGCCTTTGAGTATCTTCCAAAACCGTTTGATATCAATGAGTTATCAAACATTGTTCGACGCGGACTTGAGACTCCGACTGAGACGGTTTCAGAAGGATTGCCGGGAGCGGACGAAACCCTGCCGCTGATCGGGCGTTCGCCGGCCATGCAGGATATCTATCGCACGCTGGCGCGGCTGATGGGAACAGACCTGACCGTCATGATCTCGGGAGAATCCGGAACCGGAAAGGAACTGGTTGCCCGCGCCCTGCATGACTACGGCAAGCGCAAATCGGCATCGTTTGTTGCCGTCAATATGGCTGCGATTCCAAGAGAATTGATCGAGAGCGAATTGTTCGGCCATGAAAAGGGCGCCTTTACAGGAGCCGCCAGTCGAACAGCCGGACGGTTTGAGCAGGCAGAAGGCGGTACGTTGTTTCTCGACGAAATTGGCGATATGCCCATCGAAGCGCAAACACGGCTGCTCAGGGTATTGCAGGAAGGGGAATATACATCCGTCGGCGGTCGCACCTCGATCAAAACGGATGTCCGCATTATTGCCGCCACCCATCATGATCTGAAGCAGTTAATTCGTCGCGGCCAGTTCAGGGAGGATCTATACTTCCGCCTCAATGTGGTCCCGGTTCGCCTGCCGCCGCTTCGCGAGCGCACAGAAGATATTCCGGAACTTGTCCGCTGTTTCCTGACGCGCGCCGTCGAACAGGGATTACCCTGGAAAACGATAGATCATGATGCCCTTGAGCGTCTGAAAAAACATTCCTGGCCCGGAAATGTCCGCGAACTCGAAAACCTGATTCAAAGACTGGCGGCACTTTATTCCCAGGAAGCCATTGGCCTCGACGTCATTGAGCAGGAATTTTCAGATATCAACCCGCCGGAACGGTCAGTTGACAACGACGGGATTGCCGGGTCCGTCGAAGAACGGCTGGAATCGTATTTCTCGGCCCATAACGGGCGGTTACCCGCGGCAGGGCTATATGACCGGGTTATTCGTGAAGTCGAGCGGCCACTGATTCTACTGACCTTGCAGGCAACCCGTGGAAATCAGGTCAAGGCGGCGGAAGTTCTGGGTGTTAACCGCAATACCTTGCGCAAAAAAATCCGAGATCTGGATATTCCAGTTATACGTGGTGGAAAATGACCGAGATTTCTCCATCGACGTCGAAAAGCAAAAACCTGTTCAATCGGGCAACATCCAGCCGTAAGCTCGCTTACGCCCTTGCCGCCACTGCTGTTATCGCCGGTGTCGCAACAGCCGCGACGATGACCGGCACGCTGGCGCAAAACTACGATATCGGTACAGTGGTTACCCTGCTTTATGTCGATGGCATTCTGCTTTTGTTGCTGAGCACTGTTATCGGGCGGCGAATGGTCCAGTTATGGCAGGAGCGGCGGCGGGGAGAAGCGGGTGCAGGGTTACACGGGCGACTCGTTCTGCTGTTTAGCCTGGTCGCCGTCACACCGGCTATTCTGGTTGCCATTTTTTCCGCCCTTTATCTGAATTTCGGTCTTCAGACCTGGTTTTCCGAGCGCATCAATACGGCCATCAACCAGTCCAGAACGGTTGCCAACGCCTATTTATATGAACATCGGAACAATATACGCGCGGACGCTCTGGCGATCGCTAATGACCTTAATTACAATGCGTCAAAATTGATCGGGAACCCTTATGCACTGGGCTCTATCCTGTCCTCTCACACGACGTTCCGTTCTTTGTCAGAAGCGGTTGTCATAGACGGACTGGGCAAGGTCCTCGGACGGGCAAAATACAGCCTGGCTACCGACACCATCACCAATATTTCAAAAACCCAGTTTGTCGAGGCCGGAAACGGGCAAATCGTCGTTCTCAGGTCCGCCAACGCAGATCAGGTTCGGGCCTTGATGAAACTGAATCGCTTTCTCGACTCCTATTTGCTGGTCGAGCGTTATGTTGACCCACGGATATCGCGCTATATCGACCGGGTCAATGAGGTCGTCAGCGAATACAATGCACTTGAGAAAAACCGTGGCAAATTCCAGATCAGTTTTGTGATGATTTTTGTCATTCTGGCGCTGTTATTGTTGATGGCTGCGGCGTGGGTAGGACTGACCGTGTCCAACCAGCTGGCCAGCCCGATCAGCCGCCTTATTCGCGCCGCAGAGGATGTCAGCGAAGGCGATTTGAGCGTGCGCGTGAAGACCACCGATGAAAAAGATGAAATCAGCACGCTGACCCATGCCTTCAATACCATGACATCTCAGCTTGAAACCCAGCGCGATGGCCTGATGGATGCCAACAGGGAGCTTGATGAACGCCACCGGTTTACGGAAACCGTTTTGTCCGGTGTTTCCGCCGGCGTTATCGGTCTGGACAAAATGGGCAATGTCCATTTAAGCAACCGTTCTGCTTCCCAGCTGCTGGCAACGGATATGGAAAATGCCGTGGGCACCCCATTGAAGGATGTGATTCCGGAAATGGAAGACCTTCTTGACGGCGTGATGTCGCAGAAGGGCCGGATGCATCAGGCGGAAATCCAGCTTAACCGCGACAATGAAACGAAGGTTCTGCATGTTCGGATTGCCGCGGAAAGGCTGGAAAGGCAAACCATCGGATATGTTGTTACATTCGATGACATGACCGACCTGTTATCTGCGCAACGCACCGCCGCCTGGGCCGATGTGGCCCGTCGTATCGCCCACGAGATCAAGAACCCCCTGACCCCGATTCAACTTTCCGCTGAGCGTCTGAAGCGCAAATACATGAAGGAAATTACAACAGATCCTGAAATCTTTGCCACCTGTACAGATACGATTGTCCGACAGGTTGAAGATATCGGTCGCATGGTTGATGAATTCTCTGCGTTTGCACGCATGCCTGACCCTTCCATCAAGATGGAAAATCTGTCCGAAATCTGCCGACAGACTATTTTCCTTGAGCAGAACCGAAATCCGAACATCACATTTTCCACAGATTTTCCGGACCCTGACATTGAGCTTGATTGTGACAATCGCCAACTTTCCCGGGCGCTGACAAATCTTCTGAAAAATGCTGCCGAGTCCGTCGGTGCCGCGATCGAGCGGGAACTGACACCGGCTGAACGGGGAGAGATTGGGGTTTCCCTTACCGGATCAAACGACGACGATACTGGTGAAGAGCAGGTTGTTGCCAGAATCGTCATCAGGGATAACGGTATTGGCTTGCCAGTCGGCTCGAAAGATCGACTGACGGAACCATATGTAACGACGCGGACAAAGGGAACCGGACTGGGTCTCGCCATCGTCAAAAAGATCATGGAAGAACATAACGGCGATCTGATACTGGCGGATCGTGACGGGCAGGGGGCCGAAATCACGCTGGTCTTCCACGAACTTCAGGAAAATTCCAGGCTATCTGCCGATGATTCCGCTGATGATCCCATAAAAGCGGAAATTGACCTCGCTCTTCA
>JAJFIJ010000030.1 GCA_021775105.1 Rhodospirillales bacterium
CCAATGAAATAAAAGGATTGGCTACCCAGTCAAGTCAGGCGACCGCGGAAATATACGCTGCCGCCAGACAGATATCCGAATTGGTCAACAGCCTGCTTCTCAGTCTGAAAAACAAAAACAGTTCTCAGGCAGTGCCATCCATTGAAGACCAGATCATTTCCCTTGTCGAAGGAATTGAAAAAGTTGGGTCCATCTCCCAACGCATTGAGGAAATTGCCAGCGAGACCAATATGCTGGCCCTGAATGCAACAATTGAAGCCAATCGGGCGGGCGACAAGGGCCGAGGATTTGCGGTTGTCGCCGGAGAGGTGAAGGTACTGGCCTCCCAAACTTCACAGGCCACCCGTGAGATCAACGAACTGATTGATAAACTGAATAATCTGGCTCAACGTCTGGCTGAGATGACGGCGTGAATAATGCGTGAGCCGACACATGTATTGAAACACTCCGAAATAGCAGAAAATCTTGCGCTATTTCAGTACTGTTGTTTACGCACAAATTTCCTGTTCCAGAATCTTTAAAGCCTATTTTTTCAATAAATCTGTAAATTTTGGGCTTTAAATGCAACAAAACACGATTGTTCCGGGTTAATAAGGTCGCCATAAATTTTTGCGGTCGGGTAATATTAATTGATTAATATCAATATGTTATTCCCCACATAACCTACATATTCTCCTTCTGCGTCAGTATTTCGGAACGGCACTATAATTTGTGTCGCACTTTGATCAAAAAATGTCCTCAGTTGAACAGACCGGGGGGCAAATAGAATTTACGTGGAACGGTAGCATGCACTGGAACCGTGCGGCTTAGAGCTGGTTTTTTTCGCAGGGAACTGCTGTTCAGGAGTTGGGTTATGGCCGAAGATCAAGAAGACGAAATCATCCTCTCGGAGCTTTCCGATGACGAGCTTGTCGAACAGATGCATGACGACCTATATGACGGGCTTGCCGATGAAATTGTTGAGGGCACTCAAATCCTGCTGGGTCGCGGCTGGTCACCATATGACACGCTGACCAAGGCACTGGTTGAAGGCATGCGTATTGTCGGTATCGATTTCCGCGACGGTATCCTGTTCGTGCCGGAAGTCCTGATGGCTGCCAACTCGATGAAGGCTGGCATGGGCATCCTGCGTCCCCTGCTGATTGAAACCGGCGCGCCCAAAATGGGCAAGATGGTCATCGGTACAGTCAAGGGTGATATTCACGATATCGGCAAAAACCTGGTCGGTATGATGATGGAAGGTGCCGGTTTTGAAGTTATCGATCTTGGCATCAACAATCCCGTTGAAGACTATCTTGCGGCGCTGGAAGAGCACCAGCCAGACATCCTCGGCATGTCGGCCCTGCTGACGACAACCATGCCCTACATGAAGGTTGTCATCGACACCCTGAAAGAAAAGGGCATCCGCAATGATTATGTGGTGCTGGTCGGCGGCGCGCCGCTGAACGAAGCCTTTGCCGAAAGCATCGGTGCCGACGCCTATTGCCGCGATGCCGCGGTGGCGGTCGAAACAGCCAAAGATTTCATGTCCCGCCGCCAGGGGTCTGCACAAGCCCAGATTGCGTCCTGATCAGGACCGGCTGAATAGAAGGATGACGGTTTATGACCGTCCCGAAACCAACGTTACTGATCGCCTGTGGTGCCCTCGGTCGTGAAATCACTCAACTGATCGACGCAAACGGATGGCCATGTTTTGAAGTCCGGTGCCTGCCCGCAAGCTGGCACAACACGCCAGACCGGATTGTTCCGGCCATGAAGGAAAAAATCGCCGAAGCCAAATCGAGCGACAGTTATCAACGCATTCTGGCGCTTTATGGAGATTGTGGAACCGGTGGACTGCTCGATCAGTTGCTGGAAGAAGAAGGTGTAGAACGTATTCCCGGCGCACATTGTTACGAATTTTTCTCAGGCAGCCTCCAGTTCGAAGAAATGGCCGAGGAAGAATTGGGAACTTTTTATCTGACAGACTATCTGGCCCGTTTTTTCGAGCGGTTAATCATCAAGGGGCTTGGCATCGATCGACACCCGGAACTTCAGGACATGTATTTCGCCAACTACAAGCGCCTTATATATCTCGCCCAGACAGATGATCCGGAAATCGATGCCCTTGCCGAAGCTGCCGCCGCTCGCCTGGGGCTTGCGTATGAGCGACGAAAAACCGGTTACGGCGGGCTAAACTCCTTCCTTGAATCCAATGTCGACAAGGACACATCATGGCAACCCTGAGCATTGTTTATTGGCGAGACATCCCGGCACAAGTCATCGTCAAGGCTGGTCGAAAATCAGCCAAGCGCCAGCTTTCCGACAGGTTTCAGGAAGCCATCGACGTCGCCGCCATGCGCTCAAAGGCCCATGAAACCGATGCCTATCTTGAGGAATGGCGGCGCAGCGAACCTGTTGTCTGCGATGATGACCTTGAGGTTGAAGCTGAAAGTGCCGCCCGGAAACTGGAGCAGGAATTCAGCGACGAGCACTTGAAGGCGATTGCCAAAAACGGGGGACACTCTGTTGAGTAACGCGCCCGCCAAATCCGCCTATGTGCCTGCGGGCATCAATCCGGTTCGGCGGGTTGGCGCCAAATATACGGTTCGATTGTGGTCTGTGCGCAACGCACGGTTTCTGGAATGGACCTATGATACCTTTGCCGACATTATGTTGCGCCTGCATTGGCTGTGGAACATGGTCGGTTACAGCCGGGTTGAACGTCCCGTCGTATTTGTCGAAAAGCGCGTTAAGGGATTGCTTTTCGACTGCCGTATGTGTGGCGATTGTGTTTTGTCTCAAACCGGAATGTCGTGCCCGATGAACTGTCCGAAAACACTACGTAACGGACCATGTGGTGGAGTCAGGGAAAACGGCAACTGCGAAGTGGAACCGGACATGCCGTGCGTCTGGGTCCAGGCATGGCAAGGTAGTCAGCGGATGCGAAAAAACACCGATATCGAGAACGTTCAGGCACCTGTCGATCAGAGTATACAGGGTACTTCGGCCTGGCTTCGGGTAACCGCAAAACATGCTATGGAGCGTGCGCAGGCAACTGAGGCAGAAACAAAATGACCCGCGAACCGGACGAAGATATCAACAACCCCGAAATTCAACTGGCCCAGTTACCCGGCCATACCTCCCGGAGCAGGCTGGAACGCATCCTGCGCCGCGGCGAATTTGCTGTCACGGCCGAACTCAACCCCCCGGATTCTGCCGACCCCCATGAGGTTTATGAACGCGGTAGCATTTTTGACGGTTGGGTTGACGGCATTAACGCGACAGATGGATCAGGTGCCAACTGCCATATGTCGAGTGTTGGAATTTGTGCGCTGCTGACGCGAGTCGGCTATGCACCCATCATGCAGATCAGCTGTCGGGACCGCAACCGTATTGCCATTCAGGGAGACGTGTTGGGGGCGGCGGCCATTGGCGTAAACAATATTCTCTGCCTGACCGGTGACGGCGTTCAGGCCGGTGACCAACCCGGTGCCAAACCGGTATTTGATCTCGACTGTATGTCGCTGCTCGAAACCATTCGCGTTATGCGCGACGAAGGCCGCTTTCTCTCCGGACGCAAGATTACCGACCCGCCGAAACTTTTTCTTGGCGCCGCAATCAACCCGTTTGCCCCGCCTTATGAGTTCCGGGCGTTGAGGTTGAAGAAGAAAATTGAGGCCGGCGCACAGTTTGTACAAAGCCAGTACTGTTACGATATCGAGATGCTGAAAGAATACATGAAACCCGTCACCGATATGGGATTGCACGAAAAATGCTTTATCCTGATTGGTGCTGGTCCTCTGGCTTCGGCCCGTGCAGCCAAGTGGATCAGAAGCAACGTGCCGGGCGTGCATATCCCTGATCAGGTGATTGAGCGCATGGAAGGGGCAGAAGACCAGAAGCTGGAAGGAAAAAAAATCTGCATTGAAATCATGCAACAAATCAGGGAAATCCAGGGTATATCGGGCGTTCACGTTATGGCTTATCGTCAGGAAGAACTGGTATCCGATATTGTTCACGAATCGGGTGTGCTGGCCGGACGTAAACCGTGGCGAAGAGAACCGGATGTCGGAGATGACGCGCTGATTGAAGCAGCTGAGAAAAAAGCCGAAATTCTGGCCGCTCACGAAGATGCGAAAGTCGCAACCGAGACAGTCTGAACCCGTATCAGGGTATATTGAGCAACAAGAGATGAATACTTCGCCAGCCCTGACTGGCGGCATTTGGAGACAGAACGAAAATGACACGAACCGTTATAAGCTCAGCCACAAAAGAGGTCATCATAAGCGTCGATCAGCCCTTTGTTATCATTGGCGAGCGCATAAACCCGACGGGCCGCAAACTTCTGGCTGCGGAAATGGCTGATGGCGATTACAGCCGCGTTGAGGCTGATGCATTGGCGCAGGTTGCGGCAGGCGCACACATGCGTGATGTGAATGCCGGAATCCCACTGGCCGACGAACCGAAAATCCTCGCCGAATGTGTCGAACTGGTTCAAAGCCTGACAAACGTACCCTTATCGATCGATTCATCGATCGTCGCTGCCCTGGAATCGGGACTGGCCGTCTACAAGGGCAAGGCTCTGGTCAATTCCGTTACCGGTGAAGAGGAACGACTGGAAACCGTATTGCCGCTGATCAAAAAATACGGTGCCGCAGTTGTTGGTATCTCGAATGATGAAACCGGCATTTCTGAAGATCCGGATGTCCGTTTTGAGGTCGCCAAAAAGATTGTTGAACATGCCGCAGATTATGGCATTCCGGCGGAGGATGTCGTTATCGATCCTCTGGTGATGCCGGTAGGCGCGATCAACGATGCCGGTCGACAGGTTGCTCATATCCTCCGGCGCCTGCGTGATGAATTGAAAGTCAACTCGACCTGCGGTGCCTCGAACTTCAGTTTTGGGCTTCCGAACCGACATGGCATGAACGCAGCTTTCCTTAGCATGTCGATTGGAGCCGGGTTGACGTCGGCCATCACCAATCCCCTGCACGACCCGGAAATGCAGGCCATCAAGGGTGCCGACGTCTTTATGGGCCGCGACCCCAACTGCAAGGACTGGATCAAAAAATATCGTGAACCAGCCCCTGAAGGCGCAGAAGGCGATAATGCACGGCGGCGTGAAGGGCGCAGGCGGCGCAGGGCATAAAGGGAAACTGGTTTGAGTGAAGACCCATTAGTTGTATTTCAGCCATCGGGGAAACGGGGACGTTTCTCCGTCGGCACGCCAATCCTCGACTGTGCCCGCAAGTTGGGCGTCGATATTGATTCCGTCTGTGGTGGGCGCGGCATTTGCGGGAGGTGTCAGGTCAATGTCGGCGATGGAGAATTCGATAAATTCGGAATTATCAGCCGCCCAGAAAATCTGACCCCTTTTAGCGCGCCAGAAGAAAAATATCAGGAACGACGGGGCCTGCTGATCGGGCGAAGGCTCAGTTGTCATGCCCAACTTGATGGCGACATCGTCATTGACGTGCCTCCGGAAAGTCAGGTCCACAAGCAGGTTGTCCGCAAGCGGGCGGAAGTGCGCGACATCAAAATGGACCCCGCCATTCGCCTCCATTATGTGGAAGTTGAAGAGCCGGACATGCACAAACCGGACGGCGACCTTGAACGCCTGCGCAGGGCGCTGGCTGAACAATGGGATATTCGTGACCTTGAAGAAATTGATATCCGCTCATTACAAAAACTGCAAAAGGCGCTTCGTGAGGGGGACTGGAAAGTCACCGTCGCCGTTCACCGCGGCCAGCGCATTACTGCCATTTGGCCCGGATTTCACGACCGGGCCTATGGCCTCGCTTTTGACATCGGAACAACCACAGTAGCCGTGCATCTTTGCGATTTGGCGAGTGGTGATGTGCTGGCGTCGGACGGCATCATGAACCCGCAAATCAGGTTTGGGGAAGATCTGATGAGCCGGGTGTCCTATATTATGATGAATCCGGGCAGTGAAGTGGAAATTACCAAAACCATTCGCGATGGGATCAATAACTTGATCCGTCGGGTCCGGACGGAAGCCGGTGTAGAAAAAGATGAAATCCTGAATGCTACATTTGTCGGAAACCCGGTCATGCATCATCTGCTGCTCGGCATCGATCCGGTTGAACTTGGCGGGGCACCTTTTGCATTGGCGACCAACACCGGTATGACGTTGTGGGCAACGGAACTTGAAATAACCGAAACCAGCCCCGATGCCAGGGTCTATATACTGCCCTGTATCGCTGGTCACGTTGGCGCCGACACGGCAGGTGTAGTGCTTTCCGAAGCCCCGCATATTTCTGATGAGATGACCCTGATCGTTGATGTCGGGACCAATGCCGAAATCATCCTTGGTAACAGGGAGCGCCTGCTGGCGGCTTCGTCGCCTACTGGCCCGGCTTTCGAAGGCGCGCAAATATCCTGCGGACAGCGGGCTGCACCGGGAGCCATTGAACGGGTCCGTATTGATCCGCAAACGCTTGATCCCCGATTCAAGGTGATCGGCTGTGATCTGTGGTCTGATGACCCGGCCTTTGCCGACACCATCGCCGCGACCGGCGTCACCGGGATTTGTGGTTCGGGAATCATTGAAGTGCTGGCGGAAATGTATTTGTGCGGTCTGCTCACGACGGACGGCATCATCAACGGTGCTCTTTCAGACAAAACCCACAGAATTCAACAAGATAACCGCACATATCGTTACCTGCTGCATGTCGGTGAGGTCGAGATCGCCATCTATCAGAACGATGTTCGGGCTATTCAACTTGCCAAGGCAGCCCTTTATGCCGGCGCGCGCCTGCTTATGGATAAAATGGAAATCGAGAACGTTGAGAAGATTGTGCTGGCGGGCGCATTTGGCAGCCACATTGATACCAAATACGCGATGATTCTGGGCATGATTCCGGATTGCGACCTGACAAAAGTCTATGCCGCTGGTAATGCTGCCGGAACGGGCGCACGAATTGCGTTGCTGAACCAGCAGGCGCGGGATGATATCCAGAAGATTGTCCGCCAGATTGAAAAAATAGAGACGGCAGTAGAACCCAAATTTCAGGACCATTTCATCGACGCCATGGCAATCCCGCATAAAACGGCATCATCGCCGAACCTGGAAAAGGTTGTAACCCTGCCAGAACCCGCCGAGCCCATTCCGGCAGATGATGATCAGGGCCGCAGCGGACGGCGGCGGCGGCGGCAACGCCGCTAACAATCTGGAGATTTGTTTGATCGCGTGGCATTGTCCCGCCTTCAAAAGATTTCCTTCAAGGCATCACCCATGATCACCAATCTTGTCCTCGTCAAGATATTGACAACCGTCTCCCTTGTATTTGGCCTGTCGTGGGTCGCTGAACGGGTCGATACGCGCCTGGCTGGCATTTTATCAGGGATGCCGCTGGGTTCTCTTCTGGTGCTGGTCTTCGTTGGACATGAATTCGGACCTGAATTCACCGCCATCAGCGCTCTTTATGGTATTCCTTCACTTGCAGGGACACTGGTCTTTGCCGGCGTTTATTACCTGAGCACCCGAAATCGCCATACTTTGAGTCCGCTGTTCGGAACTCTGATCGCCCTGCCCTGCTATCTGGTAATCGCGTATCTCCTCAGCCAATTCTCCTTCACCCTTGTCACAGGCCTGTTGCTTGCCATCATTTGCATCGTTATTTCCGCCCGCCTGTTCGCGCATATTCCGGAAGAGCGAGTGACACAGCGGGTCCGACTGACATTCAAACATCTTTGTTTCCGCGCAGGCATGGCGGCATTTTTCGTTGCCATCATTACCGGAAACGCAGACCTCATTGGGCCAGAATGGTCCGGTTTGCTGATCGGTTTCCCCATCACTTTCCTGCCGTTCCTGCTGATCATCCACATCACCTACTCCCACCTGCACGCCCACACGGTCATTCGTAATTTTCCGGTCGGACTGGGCGGACTGATTAGTTATCTGGCGCTGGTCAATCTGACCGTCATGTCCGTGGGTATCAATTTGGCCATCCTGCTTGGGCTGTTAGGATCACTGGCCTATCTGGCGTTGATCGGTTACATGTTCAACCGGCGCAATCGCAAGACCGCCTGAAGCGCCGCTGGAGACATCTCGTTGAAATTAACGGCCTGGGACCATAAGACCTGGCGCTTTGCTGCGCCTGTTATCGTATCAAACGTTACCGTGCCATTGCTCGGTGCTGTCGATATGGCGGTTGTCGGACATTTACCGGAACCACGCTATCTCGGCAGCGTGGCCGTTGCCGCGCTGATTTTCAGCATCCTGTATGCAACCATGAACTTTTTGCGCATGGGAACGACAGGGCTGACCGCACAGGCCGTTGGCGCGGAAGACGGTAGCGAAGTTCGCGCCTGGCTGTCCCGTGCTGCATTGATCAGCATCGCGATTGGCCTTTTGCTATTGATCGTCCAGACCCCGGTTTCCCGGTTGGCACTTGACTTGATTGCACCCAGCGATGCGGTCAGGCCGTTATCTGAATCCTATTTTGCCATCCGTATTTGGGGTGCCCCGGCTGCTCTTCTGAATTTTGCCATTCTCGGCTGGTTTTTCGGTATTCAGAATACCCGCGCCGCGTTGATCACCCAGCTCTTCATGAACGGCGTCAACATCATCCTTGATGTGTGGTTTGTGATGGGGCTGGGCTGGGGTGTTGAAGGGGTCGCCATCGCGACCCTGATTTCTGAGGTCAGCGCAGTCGGCCTTGGATTATGGCTGGTTCATCTGAATTCCCGGACTTTATCCGGAAGCTGGCAGTTAGGTTGCGCTTTTGATCGTCATCGTCTGGCCGCCATGTTTCGCGTCAACCGTGACATCTTCCTGCGCTCGGTTTGCCTTCAGGCCAGTTTTGCCATTTTCACCTCCCTTGGCGCCCGACACGGCGACGTTATTCTGGCTGCCAACGCTGTGTTACTGAACATCGAATCTTTCGTCGCTTATGGCCTTGACGGGTTTGCCAACGCAGCAGAATCTCTTGCCGGTGAGGCCTACGGGGCAAGAAACCGGGCAACCTTTCGGGCCGCTGTCCTCGCCTCGTCACGCTGGGCGGTTGTAATGGCGGCGTTGATCACCCTGTCGCTGTTCGTAACAGGCCCCTATATCATCGACGCGATGACCGGCGTTGAAGCGGTTCGTCTTGCGGCCCGGACCTATTTGCCATGGGCAGCGATTATGCCTGTCGTTTCTGTCTGGTGTTTCCAGCTTGACGGCATTTTCATCGGCACGACCCATTCCGCCGAAATGCGAAATGGCATGGCGCTGGCGCTGGCGCTCTATATCCTGATGCTTTACCTGCTGATGCCAATTTGGGGTAACCACGGAGCATGGCTGGCGTTGGCGATCTTCATGGCGGTCAGGGGCGTCACGCTGGCGATTATGTATCCCCGCATCGAACGGGCGATCATGCGTGGCACCTGACGTCTTATTCCAGATTGCGCCGTTCTTCCGAAGGTGTGCGCTTGAAGTGTTCACGGTAACATTTCGAGAAATGTGAGGCGGAAACAAACCCTGCGGCTAAGGCCACGGACAGCACCGGCAGGCTGGTTTGGCGAAGCAGATATCGCGCCCGATTAAGTCGAAGTTCCAGATAATAGCGGGTCGGAGCATGATTCATGTATTTACTGAACAACCGCTCAAGTTGACGGGTGGACAGTTCAACCCGGGATGCCAACTCAGCACAACTTAGCGGTTCTTCCAGATTTTCTTCCATGTGCTCGATCACAGCCAGCAGTTTGGGGTGTGCAACCCCGAGCCGGGATCTTAATTCCATCCGCTGGGATTCATGTCCGTCACGAATGCGATGATGCAACATTGCATCAGCAACGCCAGCGGCCAGACGCGTCCCTTCCTGTAATCCAATAATCGTCAACATCATATCAAGCGCCGACGTACCCCCCGCGCAGGTATAGCGATTACGATCAATTTCAAACAGTTCCGGCGTCACTGCAATATCCGGGAAGTCCTCTCTGAACGCAGCGAGATTTTCCCAGTGGATGGTACAGCGGTAATCATCAAGAAGTCCGGCCTTTGCCAGAATGTAGGATCCGGTGCAGATGCCGCCAATATCCGTACCGTGCGTTGCCATGCGGCGAAGCGCCGTCAAAATCGGTTTTTCCAGATAACGCCGGACCTTGACGCCTGTGCAGACGAACATGGCATGCAGGCCCCTGGCTTCCGACAGGGGAGCGTCAACGATGATGGGGATGCCATTGGAGGCGGCTACCGGTTCTCCGTCGATAGAATAGGTAAGACCGGAATAAACTGATTCTCCGCTGACCCGATTAGCCAGCCTGAGCGGTTCCACTGCCGACGCGAAGCCGATCATGGAAAAGTCAGGTATCAGCAGAAATCCGATCCGATGCGTATTTTTTTCGCTATCTGTTCCAAACACGGATTGATATGTCCCCGCCATAGCCACTGCACACGGCAGCGAATTCTGGATGTTCTGCTGAAATTGAGGGCATTACAATCAGAAAATATGTATGTAATATCGCCCCCGGACTGCAACAGGTAGAGATGGCTCAACGGTGAAACGTATTGGACTGGTTGTTTTGGCAAGTGATATGACGATCGAGCGTGAATGGCGCGCGATGGTCCCGCCAAATGTGGATTTTCTGGTCGCCAGAATAACCTATGCCAACTCGTGTACGACTGAGAGTCTCCGTGAAATGGCGGCCGGAATTGAAAGTACGGCAGCGCTGATTTTACCGGGTATCTCCCTGGATGCCGTCGGTTATGCCTGCACATCAGCGACGGTAGCTATCGGTGCCCACGGCGTTGCCGACTCGATTGGCAAAGCCCATCCCGGTGTCGGCGTAGCGACACCGATTACCGCCGCAACGGAGGCGCTCAAATACCTGAAGGTATCAAAAATTGCAGTTCTTGCGCCCTATCTGCAAGACACATCTGAAAACGTTTTCCAGTATTTCAGGGATGACGGATTTGAGGTCGTCAATTCAACGGCGCTCGGAATTGAATCAGACTACGACATCGCTGGCGTCGATGAAAAAACGATCATGGATGCCTGTGAAAAACTGGATAGCCCGGAAACCGAAGCCATATTTCTGTCGTGCACGGCATTAACGGCGGCGCACCTGATCGATAAGCTGGAAAGACGTCACGGGAAACCGGTACTTTGCAGCAATCAGTGCCTGCTCTGGCAAAGTTTGCGCATCGCGGGTGCGCCGACTAATACTGTCAATGGTTTCGGAAAGATATTCGCCAGTTAACCAGGGCTCATGCCGCGCAGGCGCTCGCCTCTCCGGCGAAGCACTTCCAGCGTCGCCAACAGGGCAATCGAGATCATCACCAGAATTGTTGCGACCGCCAAAATCGTCGGACTGATCTGTTCGCGAATACCGGACCACATCTGGCGCGGAATGGTGCGTTGCTCGAACCCGGCGAGGAACAGCACAACGACGACTTCATCAAATGAGGTAATGAACGCAAATAGTGCACCTGAAATCACACCCGGCAAAATCAAAGGCATGATGACCTTGAAAAATGTCGTTGTCGGATTGGCCCCCAGATTAGCCGACGCCCGGACCAAAGATTGGTCAAACCCGACCAGCGTCGCCGTCACGGTAATCACAACGAATGGTGTTCCAAGCGCAGTATGCGCCAAAATAATACCGAGGTAGGTTTGGTCAAGGCCAATATTGGAATAGAAAAAGTACATGCCTGCAGCCGAAATAATCAACGGCACAATCATTGGCGAGATCAGAAGCCCCATCATCAATGAACGGTAGGGCATGTGGGGCTTGCTCAAACCCAGCGCCGCCAGAGTACCGAGAACGGTAGCCAGTATTGTTGACGCAATTGCGATAATGAAGCTGTTTTTGACCGAATGGGTCCATTGGGTATTATTGACGAAATCTTCGTACCAGCGCATTGAATAGGCGTCAGGGTCGAAGGCCAGCATACCCTGCGTGAAGGTGAAATAGGGCTCGACATTAAAGCTCAGTGGAATAATCACAAGGATCGGCGTGATCAGGAAAATGAAAATACACGCGCACAGAAAACGGAACGTGTAATACCAGGTGGTTTCCAGCGGACCAGCGTAAGCAGGTAAGGCCATAATGTTATCCTAACCTCATGTTGTCGATACCGACGAGTTTGTTGTAGAGCAGATAGAGTGCCAGCACAGACGCCAGCAGCAATGCACCAAGTGCGCCCGCAAGACCCCAGTTCAGTGAAGACTGCATATGATAGGCGATCTGGTTTGAAATCAGCGTCCCATCCGTACCACCGACAAGGGCCGGGGTAATGTAGTAACCAATTGACAGAATGAAGACGAGAATACTGCCAGCGCCAATACCCGAAAGCGTTTGCGGCATATAGACCCGCACATAAGCCACAACCGGATTGGCTCCCAATGACAGGGCCGCACGCATGTAACTTGGCGGAATGGTTTTCATGACGCTATAAAGCGGCAACACCATAAACGGCAGCAGAATATGCGTCATGGCGATGATCGTGCCGGTCAGGTTATGAATAAGTTGCAATCGATTATCATCACTGACCAGTCCGAAGAAGACAAACAGGTCATTCAGCACTCCCTGAGACTGGAGCATGGCAATCCACGCCGTTGTCCGTACCAACAACGATGTCCAGAACGGCAGCAGCACAAAAATCATCAACAGGTTGGAATAGCGCAACGGGAGCGTCGCCAGCAAATAGGATATCGGATAGGCCAAGACAATGCAGATCATCGTGATCGCCAGACTGATCGCGAATGTCCGCAAGAACAGTTTGCCATAAATCCGCCGGTTTTCCGGCTGCATAATAACATCGCCCGACTTGTCATACTTCATATCGACGGCATTCAGATAATACCCGGCGGTGTAAGCGGAAGTATTGCGCTTGATGACGGTCCAGGTTTCCAGGTCTTTCCACTTCTTGTGCATTTTCAGGACCTTTTCTTTGTAAGGTCCTTCTTTCAGCTTTGTCGATTTTCGGGCAGAGCCGGTGATCATGCTGCGCATGCCTGATTTTTCATAATTCAGACGAGTCCCGACTTTCCCAATTTCGCGGGACTTGGCACCAGCTTGCAAATCCTGAACCAGAGCCGCAAAGACCGGTTCATCCGGGATGGCCTTGCCATCCCAGTCGGCAAGGGCTGCTGTCGTTTTTGGCATCAGTCCACCAACCTGCCAGTTATCAACACTGCGCATGGTCATGTCAAAAATAGGTATCAGGAATGAAAACAGGATAAATACAAACAGCGGAGCAACCAGCAATATGGCGCGGAGTCGGTTTTTCCGCATCGCGCGATTCAGACTGGCTTTTAAAGGTGTGCCATCAGCCGCAAGAACAACGCCACCTCCGGTATTTACATCAGCCATCCTGATTCCCTCACAAATTCAATTCAACAAAACAAAAAAAGTATAAATAAAAAGCCGGATTGCGGGACAGGTCACCCTGCCCCGCGCACCGTAACAAAGCCTACTGAAGCAACCAGGCTGCGAAACGTTCGTTCATTTCGTCGCCGTTATCTGCCCACCAGCTAAAGCCGGTCAGGAAGCCCTGATCCGCATATTTGGTCGGCATGTGAGGAGCCATTTCGATACCAAGCGTGGCATGCTTGGAAACCATCGGGCCGGAAGACTTACGCGCCGGTCCGTAGGAAATGAATTTCGCCTGATCGGCCAACCGCTGTGTGTCGGTGGCATATTTAAGGAATGTCATAACGGCATCGACATTTTTGCCCTTGGCCGGAACCGCCCAGCCATCGATATCCAGAACTTGACCGTCCCAGAGCATGGCAAACGGCTGTTTTTCTTCAGCAATCGCCGAGAACCAGCGACCGTTGTAGCCCGTACCAAACACAGCTTCACCGTCAGCCAGAAGCTGCGGAGGAACAGCACCTTCGGTCCACCAGATCACTTCTTTTTTGATGGTTCCCAGTTTTGCAAACGCACGATCCTTGCCTTCGTCTGTATCAAGCACGTCATAAATTTTGTCGAGCGGAACACCGTCGGCGATCAGGGCCCATTCCAGATTGTTGATCGGTTTTTTCTGAAGGGCGCGTTTGCCGGGGAAGTTTTTCAGATCGAACACGTCAGACATCTTGGTTGGATTTTTCCCACCAAAGGCGTCTTTACGATAAGCAAAGGCTGTTGAATAAATGATCTGTGGGACAAAGCATTCAGACAGAAGCGTGCCTTCCAGGAAATCCTTGGATGCAGGTGTTCCATCTGGAGCCGCTGCCAATTCGCTATCGATTTTGATCGGGCGGAACATGCCTTCGTCACAGCCGGTGATGGCGTCAGAAAGAACCAGATCAAGCAAATCCCAGGTCACATTCCCGGCTTCCGTCTGGGCACGCATTTCGGCCAGGCCACCGCTGTAATCGATGGAATTGATTTTCACGCCTGGATTCGCCTTCATGTAAGGCTTGTGATAGGCGTTCATCTGGCTGGCGGTATAGGCGCCGCCCCACGATACAACATTGAGGTCAACAGCTTGCGCTGCTGACGTCATGCCTGCCATCGCAACGGCAAACGCTGAATATTTCAACATTTTCTTCATTGGTGTAGTTCTCCCTAGTTTTTTACATTTCTACAATCTTGATGAAAGGCCCCTGATCCGGACATTGAACTCCCTCCCTGGAATTCACATGAGCGGGGCGCATGGGCCGTCGCCTTCATTTATCGTCACGCATCAAGCGCGCGACAATCCTCTGCTTCCCAGCCGATCTGGGTTATTTCACCTTCCTTGAGGTGAACATGACCGTGAGAGTTCGGTACTTTAATGACAAACTCATCATTGCCGCTCAAACTGACCCGGCTGCGAATGTGATCCCCGAGATAGATTAGTTCTACGACTTTCGCTTCCAGCGAATTGGTCGATTCCCCCTCTGCTCCCCCAATCGTCACCCGTTCCGGGCGAAGCGACAGTGTGGTGCGCGATCCAACGCCATCAATGTTGACGCAAAGCGCCTTGACCAGACCTCCGCCACCTTCCAGTTCGACCTGACAGAAATCGCCATCGATCGACTTGATTTCACCATAAAGGCGGTTGTTCTCGCCGATGAAGCCG
>JAJFIJ010000291.1 GCA_021775105.1 Rhodospirillales bacterium
GTTCGATGTCCAGTGGCATCGCCACACCGGCCAATGGTTCCGCGTCCATCAAGGCTTGTCTCTCAAAGACGTCCTTCACGCCATCGAAACAAGCGAATTCCTTCTACCTGTCTGATCAGCGCCCTTCACCGGACGGATACGGTTCATATACATAAACGATCACTTCCCAAGGGGGTGCAGGCGGCGACCAAGCGGGGAGTATTAAGTTGATGCGCGCTGGTGCATCCGGGTGGATAAAATTGCTGCTTTTCATCAGGTTATTGTTGATGGTGGGACACTTTTGATCACTTGACAGACATAAGTGTTTCCATAAAAGATAACGCGGGCACAGCGATTCCGGTTCCTGATCCACCTGTTGCTGCATAGCCAACATGGATAGCGAGCAAACGATATCTTCCGCCGGGCTGTTGAACAATTATGGGCGAACCTGAATCGCCCGGAAGGGCATTGCAGCCGTGCAGCGCCAAGTTCAAGGTTTTGTCGATCCCCCAGACCGGGCAATTGACGTGGGCGGTGAGGACCTGGCTTTTATCGGCGCTGTAGCCGGCTTGTGTATAGGGGCCGGTGCCTGCGTTACGACCCTGAAACGCTTTCTCGCCAAACGCTCCCGGCACGATCATTCCGGTCACGGGAACGGGATTGTCCAGCAACTCGACGATTGCCCAGTCATGGGTAAACGCCGCCATTCCCTTTTTTCTGTTTTGTTCATAATCGGGTGCCGGATGAACGGAGCGGGCTTTTGAATGAAACAGATATTCGCCTTTGCTCCAGCCCGCAACAAAGTGCAGCGCCTGTGCCGGTAGATAACGACTGGTTCGTTTGTTCCACAGGCAATGGGCGGCGGTGAGAACGAGATTGGGGGCGATCACGGTTGCCGTACAATGCCCGCCCGTTCGCCGGTTGAGACGCCCGACGGCCTCCCGCCAAGGGGCGACTGTGTTGTCGACAATGGTACGATGGTCATTGCCCGGCTGGCTTTTCAGGTTGAGCAAACGTTTGTGGAGTTTGGCATCTGCACCAATTACATCGGTGGCTGAGATGCAAATCAATATGCCCATCAGCAATGCTGAAACATACGTTCTGACCGCCATCATGCCGCCTGATGTTCGGTACGGAACTGCTCGTAGGCCGTATTGATCAGCGCCAGTTTTTCATTGGCCTGCCTGATAAACTCTTCCGGCATACCTTCTGATATGAGCTTGTCCGGATGATGTTCGCGAACCAGTTTGTGATAGGCCCGTTTGGCTTCGGCCAGCGTCGCGCCTTCGGATATTGACAGGACTGTCAGGTAATCCTCGGCGGTATCAGAAGCCATAGGTGTTTTGCCGCGCCGGTCCAGAACTTTCAGTCGTTCGACTTCCTGCGCGGAAAGACCAAACAGGACAGCAATCTGTTCAATGAACTGCTCCATCGCCATCCTGCCGCTGCCGCTTGACTGGGATACCTTCAAAAGCGTTCCGATTAGTTCCTCAAGAACAGCCTTCTGATCGGCAAAAATTTTAGCAATCTGTTGCGCGTAAGGCTCAAACCCCTTGGGGCTTCCTTGTGCACGGTTGTAGATGCGCGTCACGTTGGCCATATCGCTTGCCGGGATATCAAAAATCTCGCGAAGCTGGGCCACCTCGCGCTGGGAATAGGACCCGCCCGCCGCCACCATCTTGGCCGCCAGCGTAATGATTGCTGTGGTGAAGGCGATCTGGCGATCATCATGGGCAGCAGGGCGAGCGGACGGGGTGTCGTCCGTTTTGCCAAGAATGAACCCGAGCGGCCCGCCAATTGAAAATCCGGCAATTCCATCAACGGTTTTACCCCAGATACTCGCCGGCAGTTGAAAAAAGGAGCCGATGCGCCAGGTCAGTTGAGCCGCGAGGGTTTCTTTCTCGACGTTGACAGACGGGCGTTCAAGTTCCATCAGGGTTTTGAGGTTAGAACTTTGGCGTTCCGACAGGATGCGGCTCATCAGGGACGCAAGCTCCCCGTGGCGCTGCAACAGTGGCGCGAGGATGGCTTTGGTGACTTCCAGTACCGTGGTCTCAGTGATTGAGCGAACCGTCGCCGTGCGCGGCGTTCCGGTCAGCAGCGACATCTCGCCGAAAAATTCACCTTCGCCCAGATTACCGACATGAACGGCCTCGCTGTTGTCGGTTATGGCGACGGCAAGCTCCCCTGACTTGACGATAAACAGCGAACTGCCGCGATCCCCTTGTTTGATGGCAATCTGATCGGGTGAAAGTCGGTTGATCTCGAGCCCGCCCGCGAGATCAGCAAGTTCCGCCGGATCAAGTACAGCGAAGATGTCTGTGCGACGCAGAAAATCGATATGCTCCTGTCCCACCTATTGCTCCTTCAAACTCTCGTCCTGATATTCCTGCAACGGGGCGAGGATATAGTCGATGATTTTGCGCTTGCCGGTCTTGATTTCGATGGTGACGGCCATGCCGGGCGTCAGTTGCACCTGTTTGTCGCGAACCAGAATGGTTGTGCGCGCCATCGAGATGCGGGCGGGGTAGGCGAGGCCGACATTTTCTTTTTCGACCGCGTCGGCATAAACTTGGCGGACTTTGCCATCGATGGTGCCATATTTGGTGAACGGAAAACTCTCGACCTTGATTTCGGCTTCCTGTGTAGCATTCACAAAACCGATGTCCTTATTGAGGATCAGCGCCTCGACCTCGATCTCCGCGTCGTCAGGCACGATCTGCATCAAGGGTTGCGCCGGGGTAACGACGCCGCCAACGGTATGGATATCAAGTTGTTGGATGCGACCCGAGATGGGTGCGCGCAATGTCAGCAAACGCTTGCGTTCAACCGCCTTGATCAGTTCCTGTTCAATTGATGTGGCGCGGCTTCGCGCTTCGGCTTCACGGGAATAGATGTCGCGCTGAAATTCTGCGCGCTTTTGCGCGGCTTGAGCCTTGGCTGACCTCAATGCCGCCTGACTTTCGGTGAACCGGCGCTGTTCAACATCAAGCTGTCCTTCGACATCGGACAGCTCTTCCTCTGCTTCACCGTACTTGAGCTTGGCAACAATGCCTTTCTCGTAGAGTTTTCTTGAGCTTTCGGCTCGTTCCCTGACCTTGGACAGTTTGTTTTTCAGGCGCTCTATTCCCGCCGTGACGGTTCGGATCTCGGCCTGACGCCGCGCAATCTCGCCGTCCAGTGAGGCACGTTCGGAACGCTGCTGCTGGATCTCACTCTTGAGATAGGCGAGGTGCAGGTCGACAAGGTTCTTTGGTGCATCCTCTGGCGGGAAAAAAGCAGTTAACGGATCGGGTTCAAGCAACGCTGACAAGCGGGCCAGTTCGACTTCCGTGGTGATCTGTTCGCGCGCAAGCTTTTCCCGATCAGCTTCCGATCCGGTCGGGTCAAGTTCAACCAGTATTTCGCCCGCGTTGACGTGCTGGCCATCGAGCACATGAATGGCGCGAACGACGCCACTTTCCAGCGGCTGGATGATCTTTAGGCGGACCGACGGGATGATCTTGCCTTGCGCGGTCGCAATAATATCCATCTCGCCAATCGATGCCCAAAGGATGGTTATCGTGAAAAACGCGCAAATGGATAAGGCGATGGCGCGCCCCAGTGGTCGGGCGGGCGTGTCGGTGATCTCCAGTGCCGCCGGTTTGAAAGCCATTTCGTCGCGCCGGGACCGGCCTCGTATATCAAGGGTGATGGACTGCTCGCGCTGTTCCTTCCACGCGGTTTTGGCGACCTCGGCGTGATGTTTGAGGGTGGTCAGGGCACCCATCTCAACCGCCCTCCGATCCGCCGGTTTTCAGTCCCTTTAGCGGAACCGGGCGACGGACAACAATCTTACCGTCTTCGTTGCGGGTCACTTCTCCCATGATTTTTGAGGGTGCCGGAGAGGATACAGGAGGCGATGCTTTATTGGGTGTTGACGTTGATTCCGGTGGCTCGGTCAACACGGGCAAAGAAGCGGCCGTAACGGGTTGTGTGCCCTCCATCGGCGTTCCCGCCGCCTGCGCCATCCACAGCTTGGCGTATCGACCACCGGATTTAAGCAGGCTGGCGTGGGTGCCGTCTTCGACAATCTCGCCCGCTTCAATGGTGATGATGCGGGCGCAATCGCGAACGGTTGAGAGGCGGTGAGCGATAATGAACACCGTCCGGCCCTTGCAGATGCGGCGCATGTTTTCCTGTATGATGCTTTCCGATTCATAATCCAGCGCCGATGTCGCTTCGTCGAGGATCAGGATGCGCGGGTTGGTGACCAGCGCACGGGCAATGGCAATGCGCTGGCGCTGACCGCCCGACAAGGTGCCGCCGCGCTCACCGATCATG
>JAJFIJ010000292.1 GCA_021775105.1 Rhodospirillales bacterium
CAGGACTTGATATCGGCAACCATGTTGCGGAATTTCAGGCCGGTATTGCTGAAATGGCAGAGGGCATCAGCAAGGCCCTTCCCGCCCATTACGTATCGGACGCGCACAAACGTGCCCAACCTTATGTGGATCAGGGCGTGCCGGAACAACTGGCCCTGAAAATCTCCGGCCTGGTCAATCTCTATTCAGGCTGTGATGTGGTCGGTCTGGCCGCCAAACGCAAACTGCCGGTGCTGGATGTAGCAAGGACCTACTTTGCCGTCGGCACACGGTTCAGACTGGGTCGGCTGCGTGCCGCTACGGATACCATGGATTCCGAAAATCACTGGGCCCAGTTGGCGATCGCCGCGCTGGTCGAGGAGATTTACGCGCATCAGCTGGCGCTAAGCAATCTTGTACTTGATCATTCAGGCACCAAGGTCGATGCAAAAACAGGCGTGGAAAACTGGATCGCGGCAAATCAGCTTGCCGTTGCTCCGACTGAGCAGCTGCTCACCGAACTCTGGTCGACGGAAGTCAATGACCTGTCCATGATCGCGGTTGCCAGTCGCCAGATCAGGGCCATGACCCAGAACGGGTGATGGCGCATAAGGAGGAAGACAAACGAAGCCTTGTTTCCTGGTGTCTCTATGACTGGGCAAACTCGGCCTTCCCGACCGTCATAACCACCTTCGTCTTTGCTGCCTATTTTACCAAAGGTGTGGCGACAAGCGAAGTTTCGGGGACCGCCCAATGGGGTTGGGCGATGAGCCTGTCGGCCCTTGGTGTCGCACTGACAGGCCCCGTTTTAGGAGCCGTTGCCGACCATTCCGGCCGCCGTAAACCGTGGCTGTTTTCCTTCACCCTGTTGTCTGCACTGGCAGCCGCCTCTCTCTGGACCGTGCAGGCGGATGCCAGATTCATTGTGCAGGCATTGATACTGGTCGGTCTGGCAAACTTCGCGTTTGAAATGGGTATGGTGTTCTATAACGCCATGTTACCCGACCTCGCGGTGGCCGGGCGGGTCGGAAGATGGTCCGGTTGGGGTTGGGGATTGGGATACTTTGGCGGGCTAACCTGTCTTGCCGTTACACTGGTTGGCTTTGTACAAACTGATACACCATGGTTCGGACTGGATAAATCGACTTCCGAACATTTGCGCATTACCGGCCCGCTGGTCGGTTTGTGGGTTATGATTTTCGCTTTGCCGCTGTTTATGTGGACAGTGGACAAGCCTTCATCGACAACACCCGGAGCGGCGATCTCGAAAGGTCTGGAAACGCTTGTTCAAACATTCAAAAACATCCGTCATCATCGAACCGTTGTCCGCTTTCTGATTGCCCGCATGATCTATACCGATGGTCTGAATACCTTGTTTGCATTCGGTGGAATTTACGCAGCAGGCTCCTTCGGTTTCAGCTTCGAAGACCTGATTTTGTTCGGTATTGCGATTAATGTGACTGCCGGGCTGGGGGCCGTCGCCTTTGCCTGGGTAGATGACCGGATCGGCCCCAAGCGCACGATTGTCATTGCCGTTTCCGCATTGACGGTGCTGGGCGGCCTGTTACTGATCATCAACAGCCAGCAAATGTTCTGGATTATCGGCTCGGCGCTGGGCATCTTCGTTGGTCCGGCCCAATCCGCCAGCCGGTCCCTGATGGCAAAGCTGGCACCACAACAAATGCGCACCGAAATGTTCGGACTTTACGCCCTGTCCGGAAAGGCGACGGCCTTTCTGGGTCCCGCCCTGCTTGCCATGATGACAACCGCCTTTAACAGTCAGCGGGCGGGCATGGCGTCGATCCTGATATTCTTCATTGTCGGGCTTGTCCTGCTGTTCCGCGTTCCTGAAAGTGCCTGAACGCGGGTATTGAAGCTGCCGCCAGATTGGGCAATAGTGCGTGCCATGACATTCCCAGATCAAAAATTCTCCGGCGCTGGAGCTTTCACCGAAGCTTATTTTCGCCACCTTGCCGAGGCAGCAGCCTCTGTCGATGGATCCAAAATGGCTGAAGCCGCGCGCATTATGGGTGATGCTTATGAACGTCGTGCGACGGTCTATTCCTGTGGTAACGGAGGGTCGGCGGCGATCTCCAATCATCTTCATTGTGACCATATGAAGGGTTGTCAGACCGATACCGACCTCAGGCCCCGCGTGGTGTCCTTGAGCTCAACCATCGAAACCATTACCGCCATCGCCAACGATATCTCATATGATGACATCTTTCTCTATCAGTTGAGAACCATGGCTGACGCTGGAGATGTGCTGATTACCGTCAGCTCGTCGGGAAATTCCGAAAACATTGTCCGTGCGTGCGCCTGGGCAAAAGAAAATGGCGTTCATATCATTTCCATGACCGGTTTTGACGGTGGACGGTCGGCGGGCTTTGCCGATGTCAACCTGCATGTCAGCGGCGACAACTACGGGGTCATTGAAGACGTGCATCAGTCCCTGATGCACGTTCTTGCCCAGTACATCCGCCTTGAGAGGATGGATGCGGATGTTATTTCAGCGCAAAAATTCTGAATTCAATCCAGCAGTTCCCTGAACCGGCTGACTGCACTGGCCGGTGGCGAGAGGACCGGGATGTCTACCCTGTTTGCGATTTCATCGGTCGCGCGGTCGACGGAAAAGTGAGCCAGCAATACGGCATCAACACCAGATATTTTTTCTGCCGCTTCAGCCAGCAACCGGTTGTGCGTTTGCTCATCGCCAGCCAAAAGTGCCGCCCTGGCTTCGGGGACCGTAATACTGCTGAGCTTCGCATCAATGCCCCGCAGCTGCGCCTGCACCTGAAATTCATCTTCCATCCCCGGCACGGACGGCGGGAATGTCGCCAGCATGGCGAGATTTTTCCCCGCATCCAGGGCGTGTTCAAACATCGCTTCGTTGGGTTTGAAAACGGGTATGGTCTCGCGCGCGGCGACTTCTTCGATCGCTTTTCCAAACGCTGAACAGGAATACAGGATGCCGTCAGTGCCACACGACAAAGCGTAATTCGCAAGCGCGCGGATACGATGAGTTAAGTCAGGTGTCAGCTCTCCCGCCACACCGCGGTCGTCGGACAGGCTGTTGTCGAGCACATGGAAAAAATATGCCTCGGGCCAAAGCCGGGCAAAAGCCTGCTTGACCGGATCAATCGACAACGTCGTTGCGTGAATCAACGCGATGCGCTTTTGCGAAGGGTGTGAGCCTTTTGTCATTTCAATAGTTCCTGTTTATTCAGATCGTCGATCCATTGACCCAACAGACGCACGAACGCACCTGGTCGTTCCATCGGTATCATATGACCACAGTCTTCGATGATTTCCAGACGCGCATTCCGCAGAAAGTCGACCAATTCCCGCGATTCTTCTATCGAGCGCAGCCTGTCCTCGCGGGAAGCGATGACTAATGCCGGACAGTCAATATTGCCAAGTTCATGCAATTGATCACCCCGTTCAAGACGGAGCTGACGAACGAATGCATCACTACCAAGACGCCTGGCCATCGCCCGTATACGCTCGACAAACAAATCCCGGTCGGGATGATCCGGATTCAGGGACTCCAGAACAGCGGCGCGACTGAGTCCGCGAAACGTGGATCGTCTGGTCAAATCTGCCAATCCACGTTTGCTACGTCGGCGCTCTGGTGTGTCTACACGTGCCGATGTTCCAATCAGGGTCAGGGCCTGAACACGGCCGGGATAACGCAATGCAATTTCACGCGCCACATAACCGCCCATGGAAAATCCGACCAGGATAAAATGCTGTGGCACATTTTCGATGGCATGCGTCGCCATCTGCTCAAGGGTTTCACCTTCTCCGAAACCGGGAAAATGCAAGTTACCCAGTCTGGTCAGCCCAATCCTGGCATCCGACCACATGTCCTCGTCACACATGAAACCCGGCAAGAAAACCAGTTCGTACATGGTTTCGCTTTTAGTGCCGGAAATGGCGCATACCGGTGAAGACCATAGCAAGTCCGGCCTCATCTGCCGCCGCAATAACATCGTCGTCCCGCATCGAACCGCCGGGCTGAATAACCGCGGTCGCACCAGCTTCCGCCGCCGCCAGCAGGCCATCGGCAAACGGGAAGAAGGCGTCCGAGGCAACGACAGAACCGATTGCCCAACTTTCCACATCTCCCGCAACCTTTGAAGCATCTGCTGCTTTCCAGGCGGCTATCCGCGACGAATTAACCCGGCTCATTTGCCCGGCGCCGACACCAACAGTCGCCCCGTTTTTGACGTAGACAATGGCATTGGATTTGACGTGTTTGGCAACCGTAAAGGCAAACTGAAGATCGGCCATTTCCGTATCGCTCGGTGCGCGCCTGGTAACCACACGCAATTCATCAAGAACCTGATTATCCCGGCCCTGAAGCAGATATCCCCCGGCCAGCGTTCTGATCGTCGGCGCTCCGATGGTCGGGTCCGGCATGCCGCCGGTGACCAGAACGCGAAGATTTTTCTTGGCCGCCAGAACCTCAAGAGCATCAGCATTGATATCCGGTGCGATAATCACTTCGGCGAACAGATCGGCGCATTCCGTGGCCGTGGCGGCATCAAGCGCCCGGTTGAACGCAATAATTCCTCCAAAAGCACTTTCCGTATCGCAGGCCAGCGCACGTGTGTAGGCCGTTCTCAAATCATCTCCCAGCGCGACACCACAGGGGTTGGCATGTTTGACGATGACGCAGGCGGGTTGATCCGCATATTCGGCAACCAGCTCAAAGGCCGCGTCCGTATCATTGAAATTATTGAAGCTAAGCTCCTTGCCCTGCAATTGCTCGGCTGTCGCGACTCCTGGACGGTTTTCGCTGTTGCTATAAAAGGCCGCTTGCTGATGAGGGTTTTCACCATACCGCAGGGTCTGTTTCAGTTCTCCACCGAAGACAATGCGCGGCGGGAACGTCTCGCCGACCTGATCATTAAACCAGCCGGAGATCGCCGCGTCATAAGCACCCGTGCGGGAATAGGCCTTGGCGGCAAGGCGTGTGCGAAATTCATCGCTGGTCGCGCCGTCACTCGATTGCATTTCACTGACAACCTGCTGGTAATCCGTCGGGTCAACAACAACTGTCACAAAGGCATGGTTTTTCGCTGCTGCCCGGATCAGCGCCGGACCGCCAATGTCGATGTTTTCGATACAATCGGCAAATTCACCACCACCGGCGACTGTTTGCTCGAACGGATACAGATTTACCGCCAGCAAGTCGATTGGCTTGATGTTGTGATCGGCCATCGCCTGTTCATGATCAGCGTTTCCGCGCACAGCAAGTAATCCGCCATGGATCGTGGGTTGCAGGGTTTTGACACGGCCATCCATGATTTCCGGAAACCCGGTAAAATCCGATACTTCCGTAACATCGATTCCGGCATCACGAAGGGTTTTCGCGGATCCCCCGGTCGAAAGAATTTCCACGCCCATATCACCCAGGAATTTCCCGAACTCAACCAGACCGGTTTTGTCGGAAACGGATATCAGGGCTCTTTTAATCGGAGGGGGCATGGCTAGGTCTCATTCAATTTGAGGTTATGGACATTTCAGTTCGGCATTTCATCTATTGTTGCCATGCCGATTTCGCGAAATTCGGGAACGAAAGTACGGATGACGCTCATGACCGCTTCGAAATCATCTTCTCTGCATGCTTTTTGCAAATCTTCGATGGCTTTCGACATGGCGGTTATATCAGCGGTCCTCGGGGCGGCAAGAAGAATCCCTTGCGAATTTGTGGGTACCAGATCTTCGCTGCCGTGGAGAATTTCCTCAAACAGTTTTTCACCTGGTCGTGGGCCGGTAATTTTGATCTCCACATCTATCCCCGGCGTCAAACCGGCAAGGCGGATCATCTGCGTTGCCAAATCCATGATCCTGACCGGCTCTCCCATATCAAGAACAAAGATCTTGCCGTCGCGGTCTGCCTGTCCAAGTGCAGAAGCCTGAAGGATCAGTTCCACTGCTTCGCGAATAGTCATGAAATACCGGGTCATATCGGGATGGGTCACGGTCAATGGACCGCCTTCGGCGAGCTGGCGCTGAAACAGAGGTACAACCGAGCCCGTAGACCCCAGAACATTTCCAAATCGCACGGTCACGTAGCGGGTCGCAGGCGCACGCTTGCGGTCAAGATCAAGGGCCTGGCAATAGATTTCCGCCAAACGCTTGCTCACCCCCATAATGCTGGTCGGGTTTATCGCCTTGTCCGTCGAAACCATAACCATGGTATCGACTTTTGTAGCGGCGCAGGCGTCCGCCACATTGGCTGTGCCGATAACGTTGGTGGTCACCCCTTCAAAAACATTTGCCTCGACCAACGGTACGTGTTTCAGGGCGGCGGCATGAAATACCAGTTCAGGATCAGCTTCATTGATTACGCGGGCGATTCTGGTCCGGTCACGCACATCGGCAATGACCGCCTCGCGCTCAAGACTCGGCCAATCTTTTGCGACCTCCATATCGATCGTATAGAGCGCATATTCTGACTGATCGACAAGAACCAATGAATGAGGGTCAAAGGCTGAAACCTGATGAACAAGTTCGCTTCCGATACTTCCGCCGGCGCCCGTAATCAGGACCCGGCGACCTTCCACCAGTTCACGCATGGCATCGCGATCAAGTGGAGTTTGCGCCCGGCCAAGAAGGTCTTCAATGGCGACGGGCCGCACCTCCAGCGTATCGGATATACCCGCTTTGAACTCCGTAACCTGCGGCACCCGCGCCAGAGTCATCCCGAGGCTCTCTGCCTGATCCAGCAACGAGCGGACCGTCGCGCCATCCAGATCGTCTTTCGTCAGAATAAGACGTTGGGGCCGGTCAACTCTGCCTAATGGCTCAATCAGTTCTGCCAGATTCTGGGTCGTTCCGATAACCTCTATACCGTGAATTTGACGCCCTACACGGCGCTCATTTTCAGCAACAATCCCGATGATTCGGTACGTCGCCTCTCCCGACTGTCGCAGGGCGCGAATAAACAATTCCGCTTCATCCCCGGCACCAACCAGCAACACCGGAATCTGCTTTTTATCAACAATACCCGCACTCAAATCGAAGCGTCGATCCTTGGCCAATCGATACAGAAACCGGGGGCCGCCAAGCAGCGCCATCAAGACAAACCAGTTAATAACCAGAATCGATCTCGGCAGGGTTTCGAGGCGCGTCCACAGGAACATGACAAATGCAAACAGAAGAAAAATCAGGGTGACAGCCTTGGTAATCGCCCAGAGATCAGTCACCGAAGCGTAGCGCCAGACACCGCGATATAACCCTGAAAACCAGAATACGATCGCCGAAATTGCGGTCAGCAACAACCCCGCCCAGATTAGCCCGTCTTCTTCATAGAAAAACCAGGCGTCGCCAACACGCAGATAAAAAGACAGCCAGAAAGAAATGGCCGCCATGAAAATATCATGACCATATGCGACGAGTCCGCGGCGGGTAATCCGGTAAAGCATGGGTTGTGCTATCGGCTTTCCTGATCTGTGAACCAAGCGGCGGTCCGCTCCAGACCTTGTAACATGTTGAACGGCGGGGTCCAGCCCAGCTGTCGACGAATTTTGCTGTCATCGATTTCCAGCGATTCGGCAAGCCGGTCGATCGTCTCTGATTTCGCAGTTAACACACCGGCCAGCCGGAGCAGCCAAACGGGACATGGTATCAGCCTTGGTGATTGATCAAGGGCGGCGCTGATTCGTCTGACAAGTTCCGGAGTGCTAATGGCTTCTCCATCACAAACAAGAAATGTTTCTGCGGTCAGGCCCTTCGATTCCAGAAGGCAAACCAGCGCATCGGCCAGATTGCCGATATAAACCAGGGATCGCTTATTGTCGACCAGGCCGAGTGGCAGCGGCGTGCGTTTGTTGCAAGCCTTGATCAGCCTGAGCAGATTGGCTTTCACACCGGGACCGTAGACAAGTGGCGGACGTAGAATAGCGACCTCCATGCCGGTCCCGGCGGCAATTTCCTGCAACGCTTTTTCCGCTTCCAGTTTGGTCTGCCCATAGGCGTCTTCCGGGACGGGGGGCGTGGACTCCGTCAGGGCGTTCGCGCCCGAACGCTCACCCAGTGCCTTGATACTGCTCAGAAATACAAACCGCTGAATGCCGCGCGCCGCTGCTGCTCTGGCAAGCCCCGTCGTTCCCCCGACATTAACCTGGTGATAAAGCGCATCCGATTCGGCACCCTTCTCATTCAGGACATGCGTGCGGGCAGCCAAATGCATGATCGCGTCAATTTCGCTAACCACTTCTGACCAATCCGTATCCGGGCCGATATCACCAAAACTGCACGTCGAGTCGGCCCCTTCGACGGGAACATCGGGCAGTTGACGGACAGCCGCCGTAACCTGATGTCCGCGCGCGGCCAGCATCGGACACAAAAACCTGCCAACAAACCCGGTCGCGCCTGTAACCAGAACCCGCATCAGTCCGGCTCCCCACTTATCGTTTCCAGATTAGCGACACGGGATCCTTGTCCGGCCACTACTTTTTCCAGGACGGCAATCATGTGTTTCGCCTGATGTTCGCGGCTATGTGCTGGCGCGGCCTCAAAACTTTGTTCGGCATATTTCTGTCGCGTTGCTTCATCATCATGCAATTGTTTGACGGCTCCGGCCAACGCTACCGGATTTTCAGCGGGAACATGGAGTCCAACGCCGTCTTTGTTGATAATTGCACTGGCCTCGCCATCCGGAGAGGCCAGCAAGATCGGCAATCCCATCGCCATCGCCTCAAAGATTTTTGACGGAATCACATCCCTGAACACTGATGAATTCTTCAGGTGCACGAGAGCCACGTCGCAAAGGCTCCACACTGCAGGCATGCGGGTTTTCGGTTGGGCGGGCAAAAAGACGATGTTATCCAGATTGCGGCGATTGGCATCCTTGATCAACAGGTCGCGTTCCGCGCCTGCGCCCGCCAACAAAAACCGGATTTGCGTCCGGTCTTTGAGAATTTCAGCCGCATCAAGGACGTTCATCAGGGCGTGCGCCATGCCATGGGTGCCGACGTAACCGATTACAAACCTGTCATTCAACTGCCATTCGGCCAATAATTCAGCGTCCTTGGGACGGGGGCCGTATCGCCAGATATCAACGCCATTTATGACAACGGCAATCTTGTCCGGAGAAATCCCACGTGAAACCAGATTGCATTTGAAGGCATTGGTCAGGGCGACCACGCATGCCGAGCGGCGGTATAAAAACAGCTCAAGCCTCTCGATCAAACGAATAGGCAGGCTTGGGCGCATGGCTCCGACGGCGACAATTGAGGCGGGCCAGAGATCACCAAGCTCAAAAACAAATGGAATGCGCCGGACGGCACCGAGCGCCCACCCGCCAACAGCGGCAAAAAACTGCGGTGAAGTTGCGACGATAACATCTGGCCGTTTTACAAACAATCCGGCGACAAACGCACTGACCATAAAACTCAGGAAATCCAGTGTGCGCCGGAGAGCTCCCTGATTTGCTGCAATATAGGTTTTGACACGAACGACCTTAAGGCCTTCCATCGTTTCTTCCTGATACCAGCTGTTCTTATAACCCTCATGAAGCAAGCCCTGCGGGAAATTGGGTGCTGATGTCAGGATTGTAACGTCATGCCCCCATTTCGCCCAATAACACGCTCGCTCGAAAACACGGGTCGCTGCGGCATTGGTTTCTGGCGGAAAATTCTCTGTAAAAAACAGGATTTTCATTCTGCGCGCCCATCGGTTGGTGAGTTTCGGGCCGATCTCAACATCCAGAATATCAGAAATGTCGTGACGCCGAGGGCGGCGACAATTGTCCAGTACTCAAAATCCGGCAACGCCAAAACCGCAAGTATGACCAGACAACCGTTTGCCAAACCGACGGCACATGAAACTTCGGCGTGTGATTTTCCATGTTGCACGGCGTACTGATAAAAATGCTCCCGGTGAGCCTGCCAGACCCGTTCTCCGCGAAGCATTCTCCTCAACAAGGTAACCGTAGCGTCAATCAGAAAATAGGCCGGCAAGATCAATGCCGCCGCCCAGTATCCTTCGGCGGTTATGGATAACAACAACCAGCCCAGAAGAAACCCGATTGGCACGCTGCCGACGTCACCCAGAAAAATCCTTGCCGGGTGCCAGTTCCAGATCAAAAACCCTGTGGCCGCCCCGGCGAGAACCACTGCGATATAGCCCAACCCTCCGCCCAATCCGGTCAGGGTCGCCAGCAAGGCAATGCCAATGCCAACTGTTGCTGTTTCAATCCCGGCAATGCCGTCAATGCCATCCATGAAATTGAACAGATTGATAAACCATATCCAGACTATGCCTGCCGCAATCTTGTCCAATACCGGCGGCAACAAACCACCGAACACCGGGCCATCAATCAGGCCCAGCATGATCGCAACACCGACGGCGGCCAGATGGGCCGCCAACCGCAGGATTGGACTGAGACCGCGAAGATCATCGGTCCAGCAAATAGCGGCCAGAAGGAAGGTTAGGAAACAAAGGGTACTGGTCTGTTGTTGGGGAATTTGGCCCGCCATCGCAAGCAGCAGAAGTACCGGCAAAATGACAGCCAGAATCGCCAACCCGCCGCCTCGCGGCGTCGGAGTGCTATGGCTTGAACGGTCGTTCGGAAGATCAAGGAGGGAGCGCTGCTGCAATTCTGAAAGCACAATTTTTGTCACGGCAAAAGTCGCTGCAAAAACGGCAAAAAAAAGCCCCGCGGAGATACCCAAAGTCATGAAGGGGTTATATCCGATTGGGGCGGGCGGGGAAACGCGGGAATTTGGATCAATTTGTCAGCGGTTGGCGTCATGCACGCCCGAAATCATCCTCCACACGGGTAATATCATCTTCGCCGATATAATCGCCCGATTGCACCTCAATCAGGCGAAGCGCGATGTCTCCCGGATTTTCCAGCCGATGGCTTACACCAAGCGGTATATGGGTTGATTGGCCGGGTGTCAGGACCAGCACATCGTCGCCATTTGTGACAACCGCCTGCCCTTCCACGACAACCCAGTGTTCGGCGCGATGATGATGATACTGAAGGCTGAGTTTTGCGCCCGGCTTGACAAGGATTTCCTTGACCAGAAACCCCGGCCCTTCCTGAAGATTGCGATAGCTTCCCCACGGACGATAGACCGTAGTATGGCTGATATGTTCGCGGCGACCACTCCGCTCCAGTTCGGCAACGATGTGGCGAACATCCTGAGCCTGCGCTTTGTGAGATACCAGAACCGCGTCATCCATGGCAACGATGACCATATCTTCTACGCCGACGGCGGCAACAAGGGGATGATCGCTGCGGATGTAGGAGTTTTTTGCGCCATGGGTTAACACATCACCGACAATGACATTTCCATCATCCTTGACCTCGCCAAGATCACTGAGTGCGGGCCAGGAACCGACGTCACTCCATCCCATATCAACCCGGATAACAGCCGCCCGGTCGGTCTTTTCCATAACCGCAACATCGATTGAATTTGCCGGTGAGCGGGCGAAGGCTTTTTCGTCCAGCCGGGTGAATATGGAATCCGGGATTGCGGTCTTTACAGCTTCCTCGACTGCGGACGCCATGGCGGGTTCCAGTCTTCGCAGCTCTTGCAGATACGTTTCCGGAGAAAACAGAAATATACCGCTATTCCAGACATGGTTGCCCGAGGACTGATATGCTGCTGCGGTTTCAGGGTCGGGCTTTTCCGAAAACTGCCGGACATGGTAACAACTTGTCATGTTTTCGACCCTATCGCCGACTTTGATGTACCCGTATCCGGTTTCGGGTCGTGTGGGCTCGATTCCGAACGTCACCATAAATCCCGCCTGAGCCGCATCGGCAGCTTTCCCGATTGCCTCACGAAAGGCATCGACATCCTTGATCGTATGATCGGACGGCAAGACCAGCATCAGGTTTTGTGGTCGCATATCCGCTAGCATCACCGCCACTGCGGCAATCGCCGGGGCGGTATCGCGGGCAACCGGCTCGGTGATGATCGTCTGGCACGTCAGGCCACTGGCACGGAATTCCTCGGCAACCAGAAACCGCTGATCTTCGTTACAAACAACAACCGGCTCAACAAATGGCTGCCCCCCGATACGGTCCACTGTATCGGCAAACAGGGACCGCCCGGATGTAATTGCCAGAAACTGCTTGGGTCGCATTTGGCGTGAGAGCGGCCACAAACGGGCACCGTCGCCACCTGAAAGGATAACCGGGGTGATTGAAGGTGATGTCATGGATTCAAAAAGGTAATACGTTCCTCAAGAGGGCCTCATGGATGACTTGGCATAAACTAGCTGGCCCGGTCCTCTTCGACCAACCTCTCCAGAGCCTGTTTGGTATAGCGTTCCTGATGGGACCCCTTGGCATCTCCCTTGACGTGCGCGACGGCTGGTGCCGATTTTTTGTCAATTTCTTTTCGGGTTGCGGCTTTGATATCAAAATCCTTGCCAACCGAGTAGATGGCAAAGTCCTGTTTGTTTAATCCATCGTACTTGATACCGATATTGGTCCAGATATAAACCCAATAATTGAAATGTAGACCCAAACCCGGATAACGCTTCTTGCACGATCTGGTAAACCACCAGGCTTTCAGAACGGCGATGAATACAGACGGGCGCGCCAGAATGTAGGTTATTCGTTTGAACAGATCCTTCAGGCGATTAAATTCCCGGAACTGCAATTTCATATATTCGATTGGAGACCCATATCCCCCCTGACCCTGAGGAATGAACGTCTCACTGCTCATGATCATGTTGATATGATTTTTGAACCGTGACAGTTGGAAATCTGCGCTCGTATATTTCTCAATAAACTGAACAAAACCGTTTACCAAAAATTCCGGGTCCTGAAGATAACGAATATTGGTTGTGATTTTCTCACGAACGATCGCTTGCTCGTCATTGCCAATTAACCGCCCGGCACGTTGCATTCTCTCAAACAATGGCGTGCCCGGAAGCGCCATCAAAAACGATGGATCACCGCCTATCAATCCCGTTTTATCAAGAAACTCAAGGGTATCTTCGAAAACTGTCGTCGTGTCAGAGTCAAATCCGAATATAAATCCAGGCGCAATAATGAAACCAAATTCCTGAATATGGCCGATGGCCTCATCCATGGCTAACCGGTTTTGAACCTTTGCGGTTTCCAGAAGTGAGTTTGCATTTACTGACTCAATTCCGATAAATATGATCGAAAACCCTGCTTCCCGCATTTTTTCCATCAGATCAGGCATCTTGTGCAAATTGATGGTCAGCCAGGTGAAGATGGAGGCCTTGGCCCCGGACGTTTTCCGCCATTCGATAATTGCGTCGACACACTCTCTGGCCCAGGCGATATCGCCAATAAAGTTGTCACAGGCAAACTGGAATTGGGTAATTCCCAATTTATGATACGCGTCCATCTCCTGAATAATCAGCGGGATCGATTTGTTGTGGGACTGATTGTTGCCGGGCAACACCCGAATATCACAAAATTCACAAAGAAATGGGCATCCCCGTGAAACTTCAATCAGCGCACCATAATAATTTTTTGCGTTAGGCTGGTATAAATCAAACCGGATTTGCCTGGCGTCCCGTATCTTGAATCTTGTTGATCGTATGATTTTCGGGATATCCGCAACCTCGCCCTGCTGATAGGCGTTCAGGAAGTTCGGGAGTGTTTCCTCGCCATCCATAATAAAAATATGATCGAAATAATCGAGGAGATTAAGCTTGCCGTCCTGCTCCAGCGACCATGTTATCGGCCCCCCGACAACAAACACGGCCTTCGGGTATTTTGCCTTTAACATGTCGTGCACACGCCTGATGGAATCTATGTCCTGATTGATTCCGGAAAATGCAAAGACATCTGAGCTTTCAATAGTGCGGGGATCTTCAAAACTGCAATCAACAATTTTGGATTTCCATGTTTCAGGAACGTAGGCCGCCAGCGTGTATGCCCACATCGGCCCGAACAACGTTCCATAATTCTGATCAAACCTTATAGCCGGAGTGGGCACAAAAGTTATCTTTAAGGTATCCATTGCAAGGTTCCGCCTAAAAAATCAAATTTACCATTTTGAAAATTGAATCCAGTCATTGGCGCGACATAATCGGCCTGTCACAAGGCCTGGCAGTCTTTTTTCTCAATCAAGTTTTTGATTTTGATCCCATTTCGAAGGGTTACAATTCTTGTGATTCACATCATTGTTGGTTCACAAAAATAACGTTCCCACATGTAAAGACTCGATATATTCAAGTTGACTAGCCCATCTACAAGGTTGGAACAAGTTTCTTAAGAGATTATAGAGACCGGGCATCACGCAGATTCCTGATCCTCAAAACCTTGCCCGACCGGACGTTAGTGACATATGGGCCTGTTAAAAACTGATACCACTTAATATTACTTTGTCAGGTTGAGCGATCACCCCAATTAATCTGGGCAGACATCATCTGTAATTCGAAGCAAATACAATTTGCCCTCAAAATGATTCCAGGATGGAAGTGTTCTGGACGCAATAGTGTGTGTTTCAAATTCTTTTTGAATTTCGATGCACTCCTGATCAATCAATGTGCGGACAGATGTCGCAGGGCCATTTTTTGAATCAGAATCTCCGATTCCATCTTCGCCAACCAGAATATGGCTGATTTTCTGTTTCTTCAATTGTCTCAAAAATAACGCCTTGTCCCGGTTTGACGGCAAAAGATTGATAATCGTCTGCATATAAGGATGCACATATAAGACATTGATGTTAAACAGATAATTTAATTGGCGAGTGTAATAAATCAGCAATCGATCATCTGGTTTAAGCTGAGCGTTGATATATTCAACCGGAGCATATTCGCGGACATTTCGAGATAAAAAATCCTGCCGAGTTTCATCGGTGAATATATATTTTGCAAAATTGATCGAAAACAGACTATGTGCAGCCAGCTGAACCATCAAGGTCACGACAACAGTGGCGATTAAGGGTCGCAGCGTCCCCATTGCTCCGGACCAGCGTACAGCAGCCACGCCAGCGCAGATTAAAAACAGCGGATATAACGGAAGAAGATGGCGAACGCGTTGAGATGTCCCGCTAAAAAACCACAACACATACATTATTACCGCAATCATTGTTACGGGAAGCAGAGGGCTGTGTTTAAGCCGCTCACGGAATTTCCACATTCCTGCAATGGCAAAAGGAAAAATTAAAATTC
>JAJFIJ010000293.1 GCA_021775105.1 Rhodospirillales bacterium
TCATGGCGGAGCTGGCCTGCCGCAAGGTGCCGAAGCGCTAGCCTATTCCAACAGAAAAACAAAAAACCTTGAGCAAAAACGTATTATTGCTGCGATGGTTGCTGAACAAATTCCTGACGGCTCATCACTGTTCATTGATATCGGCACGACCATGGAAGTGGTCGCCGAGGCGCTGATCGGACATCGGGGGTTGCGGATTATTACCAATCACATCCGGGTTGTATCCGTACTCAGTGAACGTACCGATTTCGAGATTATTCTAGCTGGTGGAATGGTGCGCAATCGTGATCAGGCGATCACGGGTGAAGACGCCAGTGAATTCTTGAAAAAATTCAAGGTCAACTACGCGATTTTCGGTATCGGTTCCATCGATGGCGATGGCAGCATGCTTGATTACGATTACCGCGACGTACAGATTTCGAAGACCGCGATGGCGATCTCCAAAAAGCGGTTTGCTGCTGCCGATCATAGTAAATTTGACGCTGACGCCATGGTCCGTCTTGGGCACGTAACCGAGATTGATGCTTTTTTCACCGACATTCAGCCTCCGAAGTCGATTGCCGATGTCCTGCTTAATAACGGTGTCGAGTTGTTTTCGCCTGAAGGTCAATAGGGAGTCACGGACGACGTGTCTGCAATTGAAGTTAAAAATATCACCAAAAAATGGGGCCAGACCATTGCCGTCGATGATGTGTCTTTTTCCGTAGATGAGGGCACGTTTCTGGTGCTTTTAGGACCCTCAGGCTGCGGCAAATCGACGACACTTCGAATGATTGCAGGGCTGGATTCAGTATCTTCCGGGTCAATCCTTATTGGTGGTAATGACGTCACCGATACGGCCCCTGCGAAGCGCCAGATTTCAATGGTGTTTCAATCCTACGCACTGTTTCCGCACCTTTCCGTTGCCGAGAATATTATCTTTGGGCTGAAGGTTCGCAAAATTCCAGCCCCGGAACGGCAAAAAAGACTGACCGGCGTTGTTGAAGTCGTAGGACTAACCGGCCTTCTTGAACGCAAACCATCGCAATTGTCAGGCGGGCAACGTCAACGTGTTGCACTGGCCCGGGCCATCATTGCTGAAAACAGTATCTGCCTGATGGATGAGCCACTATCCAATCTGGATGCCAAATTGCGACACGATATGCGAGTTGAAATTCGCGCCTTGCAGCAGCGACTGGGTGTAACGGTGATTTATGTTACCCATGATCAGACTGAAGCCATGAGCATGGCGGACAAGGTCATCCTGCTTCGCGACGGGCGTGTCGAACAGGAAGGGTCACCTGAAGAATTGTATGGCAATCCTGCAACAATGTTCAGTGCAGCGTTTATCGGCACGCCACCCATGAACCTACTCAATCTTGCTGATGGACCGGGCGGTGCTGTGGTCGCCGGAAGTCATTATAATAGACTATTTGAAGGGCCGGGTGATGGCCGGGTTCTGGGACTTCGCCCAGAACACATCAGAGTGTCAGATAGCGAGGGGGTTCAGGCAGAATTGCTGGCTGCCGACTATCTGGGAGCAGACACCATCATCAATGCCAGAGTCGGTGAACAAATGCTTCAGGTCAGAATGCCGGGACATTTTCATATTGGACAATCGGATCAGGTCCGACTGACGTGGTCAGATGAGGCCGTTTACATTTTCGACAAGGACACCGGAAAACGAATTGATCATCCCGCCCAGGGGGGCGGAGCGCCACGCACCGATAACTAGGTGCTACGGCGAACTGTCGTGTCGTGACTGCTACACGGTGCGAAATCATGGATGGCTTCAACGGGGGCCATCGCAACACGGAAGCAAGGGAGAAGGCAGAGATGCTTAAAATTTTATCCAGGACAATAGGTGGGGCTGTGCTCGCTGCGGGTTTGACCTTAGGGCAAGCAGGCAGTGCTTTGGCCAAGGTTGACTTAACCATGTATTACCCGGTTGCGGTTGGTGGGGCATTGACCAAGATAGTTGATGAGCTGGTCGCCGGTTTTGAAAAAGAAAATCCGGATATCAACGTCAATGCAATCTATGCAGGCAACTACAATGACGCTCGCATCAAAGCGCTGGCCGCATTGAAAAGCGGTAAACCGGCCCAGTTATCGGTTATGTTTTCCATCGACATATACCAATTGATCGAACAGGGCGCGATCGTTGCTTTTGATGACATCGCCAAATCCGCTGACGACAAAGCTTGGTTGAAGAAGTTCTATCCGGCACTGATGGAGAACGGTATTACTCAAAACAAAACCTGGGGCATTCCGTTTCAGCGTTCGACGATTGTCATGTATTATAACAAGGACGCTTTTCGCAAAGCTGGTCTGAACCCGGACAATCCTCCGGCAACATGGGATGAACTGGTCTCTGCCGGCAAAAAGCTGACCGCTTCAGACGGGTCGCAGTGGGGGATGATGATCCCGTCAACCGGGTATCCTTACTGGATGTTTGGTGCGCTGACCAAACAGAACGGTCAGACATTGATGAACGGTGCAGGCGATACGACTCACTTCGATGCGCCAGCGACGGTTGAAGCCTTGCAATTCTGGAAAGACCTTGGTTCCAAACATGGTGTGATGCCTAAAGGAACGATCGAATGGGGAACCTTGCGCCAGAACTTCCTTGATCAGAAAACAGCGATCATGTGGCACTCAACTGGCAATCTGACGAAGGTCAAGAATTCCGCCAAGTTCGATTTTGGTGTCGCCATGCTACCGGCTATGAAGTCTCGTGGCACTCCGACGGGCGGTGGTAATTTTTATATCTTCAAGGATACCACACCAGAAGAGCGTGCGGCTTCCCTGAAGTTGATCAAGTATCTCACAGCACCGGAACGTACCGCTGAATGGAGTATTAAGACCGGTTATATCGGAACCCGTCCCGATGCCTATCAGACGGACGCACTAAAGAAATATGTGGTTTCGTTCCCACCTGCGGCCGTTGCCCGTGATCAGCTGGAATTTGCTACCGCCGAACTCAGCACCTATCAGACGGGTCGGGTACGCAAGCTTCTGGACGATGCGATTCAGGCGGCGCTGACTGGCACCAAGTCTCCGGCAGAGGCTCTTGGCTCTGCCCAAAAACAAGCGGATCGTCTACTTAAACGTTACCGTTAAATTCCCTCCCTTAATCTTCCCGGGCTGCAAATGTTGGCAGTCCGGGAGTTTTTTAGTTGAGTGATTTTTTTATGAATAAGCGCGCCAATTTCATGAACCACGTTTACGGCTGGTTGTTATTGTTGCCAGCTGCGGTTTTCCTGTTGGCGTTCACCCATTACCCGACCGTTGCAACGCTGGTTCAAAGTTTCTTTTCTGAAGGGACGGCGATACGTCCTTCCGTATTTGTTGGATTGGAAAATTATCAGCTGCTGGCGGAAGATGAAATTTTCTGGAAGGTCCTTGGCAATAATCTCTGGTATGCGCTCGGCACCATTCCGACCAGTATCGCAATCGCCGTCCTAATGGCTGTGTGGGTAAACCGCCGCCTGCCGGCACGTGGCCTAGTGCGGATGGCCTATTTTACGCCAACCATTTTGCCGATGATCGCGGTGGCCAATATCTGGCTATTTTTCTATACCCCGGAAATCGGTCTGTTTGATCAGATCGGTAGCGTGTTTGGGATGCCGAGTCAGAACTGGCTGGGAGATCCGGACCTGGTTCTCAGTTGCCTGATTGTGATGACGATCTGGAAAGAGGCCGGGTTTTTTATGATTTTTTATCTGGCGGCGTTGCAATCTCTGCCTGAAGAATTGAACGAAGCCGCGCATCTGGAAGGGGCAGGGCGCTGGTATGTGTTCCGCCGGATCACATGGCCCCTATTGATGCCGACCACCCTGTTTGTTTGCATCAATGCGGTAATTAATTCGTTCAAGATGGTTGATCATCTTTTCATTCTGACCAAGGGTGGACCGGACAATGCCAGTTCACTGTTGCTGTATTACATTTTTGAAGTCGCCTTCAGTTTCTTCGAAGAAACTTACGCGGCGACGCTGACGGTTGTTCTTCTGGCACTGCTGGCGCTTGTCGCTGTCGGTCAGTTTGCCTTCATGGATAAGCGGGTTCACTACAGATGACAGGTTCACGCAAATTTTCTATTTGGGGGTGTTTTGAGGTTTCCGCCGCGTGGTTGCTGGCGGTAATCTGGATATTGCCCCTGCTTTATGCCTTTTGGGCTGGCTTTCATCCCGCTGAATATGCCACCAGCTTTGACTTGTTTGCTCCTCTGACGTTAGCCAACTTCGGAGTGGTCTGGTCGCAAGCCCCGTTCGTTCAGTATTTCCTGAATACTTTTATACTGGTGACATCGATACTGATCGTTCAGTTCGTTCTTTGCACGTTGGCCGCATATGCCTTCGCGCGGTTTGAATTCTGGGGAAAAAATGTCGCCTTTGCGCTGGTTCTGGTGCAGTTAATGATCATGCCGGAAGTCCTGATCGTCGAGAACTACGCGACGATGAGCAAATTCAATCTGGTTGATACCATTTCCGGTATTGGCCTGCCTTACATGGCCAGCGCGTTCGGTATATTTCTGCTCCGCCAGTCGTTCAAGACAATACCGAAAGAGCTTGATGATGCCGCGCGAATTGAAGGTTGCTCGATGATGCAGATATTATGGAAGGTCTACGTTCCGCTGGCCCGCTCCACGTATCTGGCTTATGGGCTGGTTTCAGTCAGCTACCATTGGAACAATTTTCTCTGGCCGCTGGTGATTACCAATTCAGTCGAGACCCGTCCACTTACGGTTGGACTGGCAATTTTCGGTGCACCGGAATCTGGCGTTGACTGGTCTCTGGTTTCCGCGGCGACGTTGCTGGCCGTTGCGCCGCTGCTGATTGCCTTCCTGTTATTTCAGCGCCAATTCGTACAGTCGTTCATGCACGCGGGAATCAAATGATTTCAATCGTTACGTGGAATATCCAGTGTGGTCTCGGCTGTGACGGAAGAATCGATCTGGAGCGAATTTCATCCACTCTGCGTGGGTTTGGGGATACTGACGTTATCTGCCTTCAGGAAGTTGCCCGCAATATGCCCGAACTGGATCAGGGAGTGGGCGACGATCAAGTCAAAGTTCTGGCTGACATGTTTGTCGATCATGAACCGGTTTTCGGTGCGGCAATCAATCGACTGGGACAGGTGCCGCAGAAGCGTCGGCAATTTGGCAATCTGATCCTGTCGCGACTTCCCGTCATTCAGGTGTTCGCTCATCAGTTGCCTCAACCATCCGAACCCTCGATCAGGCATATGCCAAGGCAAGTGACTGAGGTCGTCGTGCGTGCAGAAAAGCGTGCTATACGTGTAATGACCACTCATCTGGAATATCATTCTTTAACTCATCGAAGGTCGCAGATTGATGCAGTTCGCTGTTTACATCAGCAAAATTGCGCGAATGTCAAAAATCCTGGTATTGACCCCGGTTCAGGGCCCTACGCGATTACCGACCGACCGGAACAGCTGGTGATCTGTGGTGATTTTAATTTTTCTGAAACAGAGCCTGAGTATCAACAAATTCAAGAAAGCTTCGGAGATGGGACTCCTCCGCTGATTGATGCCTGGGTTACCCATAAAGGCGATATACCACATGTGCCGACCTGTGGAATTTTCGACCGGAACATCTGGCCGCAAGGTCCGCACTGTCGGGACTTCTTTTTTATTTCCAGTGATCTGGCGGCGGATATCCAAAGTATTGAGGTAGATGATAAGACAGACGCGTCTGACCATCAGCCCGTTCACCTGAGTCTGAACTACTAAAGCTTCAAAATTTCTTCGCCTGTACCAGATAGGCGGAAATTTTATCTTCGCCGAGAGAAACGCAGGCGTGCAGGCGGTGCAGGCCTTCGACCAACACGTAGCGGTCTTTACCCTGACGCACCTGTATGGGTGTCTTCTGACCGTTTTCCAGAATGTCTTCGGCCAGAGTTTCGACCGTTTCCGGATTCAGGGTTTTGCGTCGGTCTACGGGGATATAGATTTCTTCAATGGCAATATCTTGAGCCTTCATCGCGTTATTTCCCCGCGGACGGTGGCTGGTTACGGGTAAAGACCCACTGGCTGGCGTCTGACAGATCCTGACGGTATTCATACCCGCCGCTGTCGAAATCGCGAATACCATCCGGCTGATCAATCCGGTTGGTGATGATGAAACGGCTCATCATGCCGCGCGCGCGCTTGGCAAACATGCCGAGGGTGCGGGCCTGACCGTCCTTGATTTCCTTGAAGACGGGCGTGATCACCTGACCATCCAGTTGTTTTGGGCGAACGGCTTTGAAATATTCATTAGACGCACAGTTAATGATGGTTTTGTCGGTATGATCTGTGAGGATGTCATTTATGGCCCCTGTGATCTGTCCGTCCCAGAAGTCATACAGGTTGGCTTTACGTGGTGGCTGGAAGCGTGCCCCCATTTCCAACCGGTAAGGCTGGATCAGGTCAAGCGGGCGCAGCAGGCCATACAACCCCGACAGAATGCGCAGATGGCCCTGAGCAAACGCCATATCCTTGTCATCAAGACTGGTCGCATCAAGGCCGACATAGGTGTCGCCATTGAAAACAAGGGCGGCCTGTTTGGCATTGGTCAGGTCAAAAGGAGCGGAGAAATCCTGAAAGCGGCGATAATTCAGATCCGCCAAACTGTCACTCAGTTTCATAGTCTGCGCCAGTTTGGCCCGGTTCAGTTTTTTGGCAGCCCCGACCAGCTTGACGGCTTGATCAATAAATAGCGGTTGGGAATGAACGGCAGAGGTGGTTTCTGAATCAAATTCAAGTTTCTTGGCAGGTGAAACGAGCGACAGCATAATGATTTCCGTTTTCGACAGTTGACGCAGGATGATCCTGCTACATATAAGCAAGCCCCGACGTTCAGCAACAGGATAAATTTCATGATTACGGTCTACGGTCTAAAAAACTGCGATACCTGTCGAAATGCGCTTAAATGGTTAAAGGCGGAAGGGATTTTACATCGCTTTCTGGATGTTCGTGCCGATGGCATTGATGCTTCTGATGTTTCACGTTGGGTCGGCGTAGTAAGTTGGGAAGTGCTGCTTAATCGTCGTGGTACGACGTGGCGTCAATTAAGTGACAACGACAAGGAAAACGTCGATCAGGCGAAAGCTGAAGTCCTGATGCGAACACATCCGGCACTGATCAAGCGGCCCGTATTCGTCAAGGGAGATCAGGTTGTTGTTGGTTTCAAGGACCCGGAGAAAACCGCTGTCAAAACGCTTTAGCGCTGTGCCGCCAGCGCGTCGGCCAGAACGCAGAGAATTTCAAACATCATCGTTGCCCCGACCAGTGCCGTATTGCCCGATTGATCAAACGGCGGTGAGACCTCTACCACGTCTCCACCGATCAGATTGAGGCCCCTGAGGCCGCGGATCATCTTCTGGGCGTCGTAGGTTGAATAACCCCCAATTTCGGGGGTGCCGGTACCAGGTGCATAAACCGGATCAAGGCCGTCCACATCAAAACTGACATAGGTTGGGCCATCGCCAACAATCTTTCTGGCTTCTTCAATGACGGCATCGACACCGATATCAAAATATTCATCAATGGTTATTACCCGCATGCCGGATTCGATTGAAAACCGGTTGTCGTCTTCCGCATACAAGGAACCCCGAATACCAATCTGAACCGTGCGCGCCGGGTCAAGAATGCCTTCTTCAACAGCACGGCGGAAAGGTGTGCCATGCGTATATTTGTGGCCACCGAAATAACTGTCATTGGTATCGGCGTGGGCATCAAAGTGAACCATGCCAACCGGTCGTTCCCTGGCGATCGCACGCATGACTGGCAAGGTCATCAGGTGATCCCCACCGGCGCTTAACGGAGCGACACCAGCGTCATGTATTTCTTTAAAAAATCCCTCGATAATCTCCATCGATTCCATCAGGTCGATGGGGTTGACGCCAGTGTCGCCCAGATCAGCAACCTTACAGAGTTTATACGGGTTGATGAGGCTGGACGGGTTAACGCGGCGCATGAAACTCGACATGTTCCGGATTTCTCTGGGGCCATGTCTGGCACCTGCGCGATTTGTCGTGCCGCCATCCCAGGGCACACCGATCAGCGCGATATCGACCAGCGACGGATCGGTAACATAGGGCAAACGCATGAACGTCGGCATGCCACCAAACCTCGGTGTCACCGCTCCGTCCAGAGGTTCGAACCTGATCTCCTGATCGCTCATTTGTGACTCCTCAGTCGAGAAACAGCTTTCCGGGGTTCATGATATTTTTTGGATCAAGCTGTTGTTTGATCGCCTTCATCATACCAACCTCGATTTCCGAACGGTAAACTGTAAGCTCCTTGCGCTTGAGCTGCCCAATTCCGTGTTCAGCGGAAAAACTGCCATTCAGTTCTGCGACGATATCGTTCAGCACGTCAGTAATGTCGTGCCACCGTTCAAGAAATTGTTGTTTGTCCATGCCTTCGGGTTGGGAAATATTGTAGTGCAGATTACCGTCGCCAACGTGTCCGAACGACACGATACGAATGTCGGGAATCACTCTCGCCGCGGCTTTATCGGCGCGATCCAGAAATTCAACGACTCCCGATATGGGAATGGTAATATCGTTCTTGATGCTGCCGCCTAAACCGCCCTGTGCGTCCGGAATGGATTCCCGGATACGCCAGAAATCAACAGCCTGCGCGCGGCTTTCCGCCAGTACTGCATCGGATACAATGCCATCTTCAAAGCACTGCTCCAGAATACGCTCTATCGATGCACGCAAATTGTCACCTTCCTGAGCGCTCGAAAGTTCCATCAAGACGTACCAGGGGGCGGGTTCTGAAAAGGGAAAGCGATTTTCCACGACATGGCTGATGGACAGATCGAAACTGAGTTGATTCATTAACTCGAATGCACTGAGCGCCTCACCGACACCGGCACTCATACGTGTAAACAGCTCAATCGCATCTTTTCCGGATTCGAGTGCGATCACTGCAGTCTCTTTCTGGCGGGGCAGGGGGTAAAGCTTCAACACCGCTGCGGTAATCACCCCAAGTGTGCCCTCAGCCCCGACAAACAGGTGTTTCAGATCGTACCCGGTGTTGTCCTTGCGTAATCCTCTCAGTCCATCCCAGATACTGCCGTCCGGTAAGACGACTTCCAGTCCCAGCACCAGATCACGGGTGTTTCCGTAGCGCAGAACCTGAACACCACCGGCGTTTGTCGACAGGTTGCCGCCGATACGGCAACTCCCTTCAGCGGCCAGGCTTAATGGAAATAGTCGCCCGGCGTCTTCTGCTGCTGTCTGAATGTCACCCAGAATACAACCGGCTTCGCAGGTCATGGTGAAATTGACGGGGTCGATTTGCCGAACTTTGTTGAGGCGTTCGGTTGACAGCACAATCCCGCCGTTTGGAACGCCACCGCCAACCAGTCCCGTATTGCCGCCAAGAGGGACAACCGGAATATCGTTCTCAAAACAGATTTTTACCACATCGGAAACTTCAGAGGTAGAGCCCGGTTTAACAACCAGATCGCAGCTTCCGCGCCACAATCCACGCCATTCTGTCAAATAGGGTTCAAGCGCAAATTCTTCGGAAATAACGTTTTTTGTTCCAACAATATTTTCGATCTGCAAAAGTGCATTTGATTGATTAGTCATTGGCAGATAGTGTTCTGGCAATGACTGCTATGCAATAAATTTTATCTGAATACATGGATACCCTTATTAGCTCAGAAGCCAACTCAACTGACTTTGACTTTATCTTTTCTTATGTTGTGGCACCTGATGGAACCATGACTCTGGAATGGACAGAAGGGGATATGGCTGATGCTTTTGTCAGTCAAATAACCCATTTCCAGACCGGTGGAATGTTCGGCGAGCTTATTCATCCCGATGACCAGGAAAAACTTTCAGCCCGCTATGATAATATGACAGAGCGCCGGAGTGCTGTCGATAATCTGCGGGTCATTGACCGCAATGGACGTGAAAGAATTGTTCGTGCGTTCTCACGTTCCGAATGGGACGATGTGGAAAAACGTATTGTTCGTGTTGTCGGTTCCGTCCATGACGTGACGACCCAGATAGATGACAAGATCAGGCTGCAGCGCAACGAAGCGCTGTTAAACAGTGTTTACGATACTGCTGGCATTGGAGTGGTTTTGCATGCCAATAACGGCAGTACAAGAATTCGGGTAAATCCGGCATTTTGCAAAATGGTCGGGCATTCAGAAGAATATCTGCTCTCCGAACGTTACGAGGATCTGACTTATCCTGACGATCTTCAGCGCAGTCTAGAACTTCGCCATCAGTTGACGGAAGGGAGGATTGATCATTTCAACACGGTAAAACGCTACATTCACAAAGATGGGCAAATCGTCTGGGGAAATGTAAACAGTTCCGCGATCTATGATCGCGATGGCAAGCTGGACTATTTTGTCTCGTTTATCGAAGACATCACCCGGCGCAAGGAAGCCGAGGATCGCCTCCAAGAAAGTAATCAGAAATACCGCGACCTGATCGAAGGATCGATTCAGGGAATTCTCATAAACACTGAAACCCGCAAGATACTGTTTGCCAATCAGGCTGTCGCGGGGGTTTTCGGGTATGCCTCGGCGGAGGAGTTTCAGGCTCTGGGGACGTCCTTGAAAGTCTTTGCTCCTTATGAGCGCGAACGGGCCATTGATATTCGCAAAAGACGGGCCCGGTATGAGGATGTTGATCCCGAGTTTGAGTTTGATGGAGTCAAAAAAGACGGCTCAATCATTCGGGTTCGGGCGACCGCCCAGGATATGGAATGGGAAGGCCAGCGGGCGTTTATTTCGACGATCATCGATGTCACAGAAAGGCAGCAGGCGCAGGAGGAACTGAAGTCCAGCGAGGAAAAGTACCGCAACCTGATCGAAGGTTCTATCCAGGGGATGATGATCTCCGGACCGGAAAGGGAACTTCTGTTCAGTAATCAGGCGATGGCCGATATGCTGGGATTCAAGAGCGTAGAAGACCTGATGAAGGCCAAGACTTCGAAAGTGTTTATGACGCCCGAGGAAGCGGCCCGCACCGAACGCACCAGAGCCGCGCGACTGGCCGGAGAAAATGTGCCGCCCGAAAATGAGTTGGAATTGATCAGGCTGGACGGCAGTGTTATTTATGTGCAGTCGTTGTCGCACCGCCTTATGTGGGAGGGTAAACCCGCCGTCCAGACAGCATTCGTTGATATTACGGATCGCAAACGAACCATGCAGGAACTGGTTTCGGCGAAAGAGCAGGCGGAGCTTGCAAACCGCAGCAAGACCGAGTTTTTGGCGAATATGAGTCATGAACTCCGTACACCCCTGAACGCCATCATCGGGTTTTCAGAGGTGATTAAGGAAGGCACGTTCGGGCCTGTCGGCAATGCCCAGTACCAGGAGTATATGGGAGATATATATGACTCCGGGAATCATTTACTGTCGATCATCAACGATATTCTTGATGTCTCCAAGGTCGAAGCCGGAGCCATGGATATTTTGCCTGAGCCCGTCCGAATTGAAGAGCCTATCACTACCTCAATCAAAATGGTCAGCGAACGGGCGCTGCGTGCGAAGCTTGATATCAGCGTTGAATTTGGCACCAATGATCTTGAGGTTTTTGCCGATGAAATCAGGATCAAGCAAATTATGCTGAACTTGCTGTCCAATGCCATCAAATTTACGGAGCCCGGCGGAAATATCCGCATTTCGGTGTCAGCGGTCGGCGAAGACCATGTTCGGATTTCGGTCGCTGACGACGGAATCGGCATTCCTTCGGATAAACTGAGCAGAGTATTCATGCCGTTTGTTCAGGATATCAGATCTAACCATTTGGCAAAGGAAGGAACCGGACTTGGACTGACGCTGGTTAAGTCGCTGGTCGAGTTGATGAAGGGGCGGGTCGAAATTGCAAGTGAGGAAGGGATCGGGACGACGGTAAGTGTCTGGTTGCCACAGGCAAAGTCCCTGACTAATCCTTTATCGTCGCTGCCCGCCGCAGACGGTCGTTGATGGCCTGTCCAAGTCCGTCCTCCGGTACTGAAGATATGGCAATTGACGTGTAGGGTGCCGTATCCAGTTCGCGGAGCATCGTAAACAGGTTGGACGCCGCTTCCTGGAGGTCGCCGTTGGTGCTGAGGTTCAGGGTCGCGTCTCTGGCATCTGGGCCAAACCCCAGAAATGCTCCCCCCAATTGGGCAACGGCAGCATCCAGATAGACTGGTCTTGTCGGCGCGTAATGACGGGCCAGCATGCCGGGGGACCGTGGCCGGTCGGGAGTGCCGTCAGCCTGTTCAATGTTACCCAGAATGCCCTCCAGTTCTTCTCTGGTGGCCCCGCCGGGGCGTAACAGGGTTGGTCGACCCGTCGTCATATCAAGAACAGTAGATTCCACTCCAACCACACAAGGGCCGCCATCAAGGATGATGCGCGGCCCGCAATCCTTGTCACTTGGCCACGAATTCAGAACATGCCCTGCCTGTGTCGGGCTGACATCACCCGAGCGATTGGCGCTGGGCGCTGCGACTGGAAGACCCGAGGTGCCTAGAAGGTCATCGGCAACAGGGTGATTGGGAACACGAATGGCAATACTGTCGAGGCCGGCACTGACCAGTAAGGACAACGCGCAGTCGGGTCGTCGGGGGAGAACGAGTGTCAGGGCACCGGGCCAGAATGTCTCTGCCAATTTTACGGCCGAATCATTAAAGATCGCATATTTTCGAGCGGCTTCCAGATCCGCCACATGGACAATCAGCGGGTTAAAGGCCGGTCTGCCCTTGGCTTCATAAATCTGGGCAACGGCCAGGTCATTGGTGGCGTCGGCACCAAGGCCATAGACGGTCTCGGTCGGGAAAGCGGCCAGATCACCGTTCAATAACGCATCAGCAGCGGCTCTGATTCCGGCCTCGTCAGGGAGGCGAATTCTGGGATCAAAGTGCGGGTGAGGCAGACTGTTCAACTGGCACGCTCGACCCCGGGACCGGCAGCAACAAAATTTGGATTTTCCAGACCTTCCTTGCCATACCCAAGGACGGACCCATCCAGCCGTTTGACAGATCCTCCGGCAAACTGGAGCACGGCATGTCCGGCTGCTGTATCCCACTCCATAGTCCGCCCAAGGCGTGGATAGAGATCGGCCTGTCCCTCCGCAACCGTGCAGAATTTAAGTGAGCTTCCCGCACTGATTTCACGGCTAACCGTAAAACCTGAAAGATACTCATCAACCTCATCTGACCGATGGGAGCGACTGACTACAGCGACAACACCCTCTGTCGAGGGGGTGCGACACTGAATTTGTTCAACCGGTTCTTCTCCGCGTTGCACGAATGAACCAAGTGAAGCGCCGTAATAAGTGACATTCTTTGCCGGTAGATGAACGACCCCCATGACGGGGCGGGAATTTTCGATCAGAGCAATATTTACCGTGAACTCACCATTGCGATTTACGAATTCCTTGGTTCCATCCAAGGGATCAACCAGCCAAAATGAATGTCCACGGACATCGGGAATATTTCCATTGGAGGCGGCCTCTTCACTGATAATCGGGAATTTGTCGGTAATCCCCTCGCGAATGGAGCGCAAAATCAGATTTTCGGCCAGTTGGTCGGCTTTGGTAACGGGAGACGAATCATCTTTGGTTTCGACTTCAAAATCAGTTTCATAAACCCGCATGATTTCGCCGCCTGCACGTTTGGTAATGTCGGCGATTTGCTGAACGAATCCCAGTCCAATATTTAACAACGAACATGTCTCCTGAAAGGATAAAACGCAGGATATGATTGTCTCTGAGAGAAACGGGAAGTCAATAGACCGTCGACTGACACAGTGCAGTTATCCCAGATCGGAGGCAGAAATTTCTTCGGCGATAAAGCGCATGGCCTTGAATGCCGGTGACCAGTGGTCCTGGGTCATGCCAGCCTTCAGCTTGAGTCGTCCGACAAAATCCTTTTTGCCAGGCAGTTGCGACCAGACCGAGGGAAGAAATAATGAACGCAAACCCATATCTTCAATGATCAAACCATCAATTCCCGGGCGCAACTGATCGAGGAAATCTTCTTCGTTGTCAAAAGTCATCGGTACTGCCGGGCTCAGTACGGAGATTGAAATCTCGATGTTTTCGCGTTCATCGGCTTCCAGCTTGGGAAAACGAGGGTCAGTGAAAGCCGCACGGTAGGCGTTTTGAACGACATCTTCGACCAGCGGACGATGGGCCTGTGGAGAGCCGATACAGCCCCGCAAATCACCGTTTTTCTTCAATGTAACAAAGCAGGCCCCATCCTTCTGAATAACTTCGGAGTGATCCGCCAACTTCACTTTCATCGGGGCAGCATGTTCAAGGCCGTAATCAATTGATAACGCCGCCAGTAACAGCAGGTTGGGGCCGTGAGAAGCCAGTAGGGCCCGCGTGGCATTTTCAAAATCGCTTTCGCTCAGGGGCGGCGGACCGGATTCTTGTGGTGTTTCTGTGGTGGCGTCCTGTTCCGGTTTCGGGGCCGGTTTCAGGGTAATATTTACGGCCTTCCTGGATTTGGCTTCGGGCTCTGGCGGCGCTTTCGGTTCGACGAACATCCATGACCCGTATCCCACGACCCGGTCCTTCGGTCCGGCTGTATCACCTGAATTGCGAACATCCAGTGTGGTCACCTGAAGGCCGCGTTTTTTTGCCTGATCCAGCAGCCCGCCAACCGGGAAGCGTCCGCAGGCCCCATTACGGGTAATTTGGTCGGGAGCAAGGTTTTCAATGGCGCTTGATGTCTGGTTGTCAAGGTCGTGGGCCTTTTCATAATCGAGATAGTGACTGAGGTCGGAACTGACAACGATCAGCGTTTCCTCTCCACCCCAGAGTGTATCCAGTACCTCGCCAACCGATTCGGGTGTGGCTTCACCGACGACCAGCGGGACCAGTTTGAATTCATCAAGAATGACCTGAAGGAAAGGCAGATGCACTTCCAGGCTGTGTTCAAGCTCGTGGGTGGCGTCAAATACTTCAACCTGGGGCAGCGCCAGAATTTGGTTGGCCGCTTCTTTGTCAATTTCGACGTTCCCCAAAGGCGTTTCGAACGAATCGGCTCCGCTCAGTGCCAGTCCGTTAACGGCAACCCGATGACAGGGGCCAAGCAGGACGACCCGTTTGATCCTGGCACTGGATTTCTTTATCCGGATGTAGGCATTGGCGGCAATAGGGCCGGAATAGACGTAACCGGCGTGTGGCGCTATCAGGGCTTTTGGGACCGGCCCATCGCCGGGTTTCGCATCCGCCAGATACTTCTCGACTACAGATGTCAATTCCGCAGCGGTACCTGGATAAAACTGCCCGGCAACAGCTGCATGACGAACAAAGCCCATAGTTATTTCCCTTCTACAGCCCAACGAACAGTGTCATTGGTACATTGAAACTATACCAAATATATGTATTGGCGGACAGGGGGAAGGGCACTCTTTTCAACCTCCGCAGTCACCTGATTTCCGAAATCGTCAATGAATTGGAAGGTTCGGGCACTTCCTTCACACGTATTCAAGGAATTTGGGTTAAGACACAGGCAAAACTGCTGTATCATTGATCGTCGTGTTTGTGGGATACAGAAAATGGATGCTCCGCTGGAAGATCTTGGTTCAACGTTCCCCGGGCGATACTGGCACGGATTGGAAGATGGCCGTATCCAGTGTGATGTCTGTCCCAGGTTCTGCAAGTTGCAGGAAGGGCAGCGTGGTCTCTGTTTCGTGCGGGCACGTCAGAACAATCAGATTGTCCTGACGACCTATGGCCGCTCAAGCGGTTTTTGCGTCGACCCGATTGAAAAAAAGCCGCTCAATCATTTTCTGCCCGGCACCCCGGTTCTGTCGTTTGGTACGGCGGGCTGCAATCTCACCTGCAAGTTCTGCCAGAATCATGACATCAGTAAATCACGGGAGCTGGATAAACTTCAGGCCCGGGCGACGCCTGAGATGATCGCCAGAGCGGCGCTGAAAACCGGATCCAGAAGCGTCGCCTTTACCTACAACGACCCGGTCATCTTCCTTGAATATGCCGTCGATGTGGCGAAAGCCTGTCACGAGGCCGGGGTCAAGACTGTCGCCGTTACCGCCGGGTACATAACGGATAAGGCGGGTGAGGAATTTTTTAGCCACATGGATGCGGCCAATGTTGACCTCAAGGCGTTCACCGAAGATTTCTACAACAGACTATGTTCCAGCGAACTCGCCCGCGTTCTGGAAACGCTTAAATACCTGAAACATGAAACCAGCGTCTGGTTTGAACTGACGACACTGGTCATCCCCGGTGAGAATGATAGTCCATCCGAAATTGAGGAAATGACGGGGTGGGTGGCGGAAAACCTCGGTCCCGACGTGCCGATGCATTTTACGGCCTTTCATCCTGACTGGAAAATGATGGACAAGGGAGACACACCAAAGGAGACGCTAATCAGATGTCGGGACATAGCGCTAAAGAACGGTATTCGTTACGCCTATACCGGCAACGTCCATCATTATGAAGGAGCCAGCACCTATTGCCACAATTGTGGCGACATCGTTATCGGTCGGGACTGGTATGAACTTTCGACCTGGAATCTGTCATTTGATGGCAATTATTCCGGTAATTGCAAGAGCTGTGGGACGCCTCTGGCCGGTGTTTTTGATGGCCCGGCAGGTGATTGGGGCCGCAAGCGGATGCCGATCCGTTTTGAGTAGGCGCGAGGTGGTATCTGATTGGTTCACTTGCAAAACTGGTGAGCTTTCTGCAACCTCACCGTGACACCCCGGACCTGACCTGTTAAACGTTCGCCCACTTGGTTCCGGAGCTTAAAAAGGCCGACGTTGAATGGCGAAAAAGTGGTTGTTGATTGCGCTCAAGGTGGCGGTTTCCGGTGGGCTGATCTGGTTCATCATGAAAGACCTTGATCTGCAAGCGGCATTTTTGCGATTGCGTCAGGTTGATCCCATAATGCTGTCGTTGGCAATGTGCGCGCTTGCAGTCCAGGCCTGCCTTGGCGGACTGCGCTGGCGGGCTGTAGCGGTCGCCATCAAGGCCCCCCTGAAATTGTTAAATGCGCTACGGCTTTTCTACATTGGGATGTTTTTCAATCAGGCTCTGCCGGGTGGCACGGGCGGCGATGCTGTGCGGATGTATCTTGGCTACCGTGGTGGTCTGTCGCTACGTGGGGCCATCAACAGCGTAATGCTCGAACGCATGGTTACTGTTGTCGCTCTTGTCTTGATGGTTGATGTCACGCAGCCTTTTTTTACACCCACCGCCGGAGCGGACAAGCTTGAACTGGTCCGTATGACCGCTGTGTTAATCACATTGGTTGCTGTCGGGGGAGTCGCATTTATCATGATCCTCGACCGGCTGCCCGAACGTATGCAGAAATGGAAGCTGGTGCGTGGGCTTGGTTATCTGGCCAGTGATACCCGGCAGGTATTCCTCCATCTGCGCCATGGGCTGACGGTCATATTCTGGGGAGTTCTAACCCATATCAATCTGTCTCTGGTTGTTTATCTGTTGGCCAGCGGGCTGGGGCTGCCTGTTACCCTGTTTGATTGCCTGATACTTGTGCCACCTGTAGCACTGGCGGCGACCGTACCAATTTCCATCGGTGGCTGGGGGGTGCGTGAAGGTGCCATGGTGATGGCGTTTGGCTTGATTGGTGTATCTGCCGAAGGGGCGCTGGTATTGTCAATTCTGGTTGGCTTGTCGGGCTTGGCAATTTCACTTCCGGGCGGTTTGGTCTGGTTGCTCAGCCGCGAACGCGATCAGGGGATGGGGCTCGATCATATGAGTGAAGAACTGTCCGGTTCCAAATCCTGAGTCGTTGCGGGCCCCAATTGAATCGTGTAAAGGCAATGCATATTATTTTTTACTCGATTATATGATCGGGATTTCAGGGAGATATTCATGAAAATTGCATTCGCAAATCCGGGAGACGTGAACGCCGGTGTCGTTGTTGTCACTGCGGGTGAAGGGCGCAAGCTTTCACCAAGTGCCAAAGCACTCGACAAGAAAACCGGTGGTGCCATCACCCGGGCCATCAAGGCCAGCCGCTTCAAGGGCAATGTTCAACAAAGCCTGACCATCATGGTTCCCGGCGGCACCAAGCTTGACCGTATTCTCGTTGTTGGTCTCGGCAAGGCCAAGGATATTGATCCGAAAGTTGCGCAGAATGCGGGCGGGCAGATTTATGTGTCACTTTCAAATGTAGGCTCCAGCTCTGTTACGGTCTGTGTAGATGCGATTGATGGAAGTAACATGAAACCATCAGATGCTGCCGCCGAAATCGCCTTTGGCGCAAAACTGCGTTCCTATCGCTTTGATAAGTACCGGACCAAGGACAAACCCGATAGCAAACCCAGTCTGAAAACACTGAAACTCCAGTGCGCCAATTCCGCCAAGGCCCGGATAGCGTATGCCCGCAGCGAAAAGATAGCCGATGGTGTATTCATGACGCGCGACCTGGTATCTGAGCCGCCCAACCTGCTTTACCCCGACACACTGGCAAAACGGGCCAAGGAACTGACCAAGCTTGGTGTCAAGGTCGAAATTCTGAGCGAAGCACATATGAAGAGGCTTGGCATGGGAGCCTTGCTGGGGGTCGGGCAGGGGTCTGTTCGCGAGTCCCGTATGGTTGTCATGCAGTGGAATGGCGCAGCCAAGAAAGATCAGCCGATTGCTTTTGTTGGCAAGGGCGTGACGTTCGATACCGGCGGTATTTCGATCAAACCATCTGCCGGTATGGAAGACATGAAGTGGGACATGGGCGGTGCTGGCGTGGTGATCGGTCTGATGAAGGCGCTGGCCGGACGCAAAGCCAAGGCCAATGTGGTTGGTGTCGTTGGGCTGGTTGAGAATATGCCGGGCGGTAACGCCCAGCGACCGGGAGATATCGTCACCTCAATGTCAGGACAGACGATTGAAGTGCTGAACACGGACGCCGAAGGTCGACTGGTTCTCGCCGACGCGCTCCATTATACCAACGACCGTTTCAAACCAAAATTCATGGTGAATCTTGCAACCCTGACAGGTGCCATCATCATAGCCCTTGGTAACGAACATGCCGGGTTGTTTTCCAACAACGACCGTTTGTCTGAACGCCTGACTCAATGCGGGCTCGATGTTGATGAGAAGATCTGGCGCTTCCCGTTGAATGATGCGTACGACAAAACCCTCGACTGCGATGCGGCGGATATGAAAAATATTTCCGGTGGGCGCGGTGCCGGATCAATCACGGCGGCGCAGTTCCTTCAGCGGTTTGTCGGTAAAACGCCCTGGGCGCATCTCGATATCGCCGGCGTGACGTGGGCTGGCAAGGCGTCAGCAGTTGTTCCCAAGGGCGGTACAGCGTTTGGTGTCAGGCTGCTTGATCAACTGGTTGCGGGTTATTACGAAAAAAAATAGGTCCGGAAATTTTTCACGGTCGCCAGTCCGGGAGCTTGGACGATGAGCACGACAGGGCTGTTTGATACGCCGGGACTGGACCGCTATTTCGAAGATTATATCGAAGGCGCGGTCCATACTTTCGGTGCCGTCACCGTTGATCAGGCGGAAGTCATCGACTTTGCCCGACAGTATGATCCGCAGGTCTTTCATTTGGACCCTGAAAAAGCCAAAGACAGTATTTATGGTGGCCTGATCGCCAGTGGCTGGCATACGGCGTCAATGATGATGAGCCTGCTGGCCCCTTATTATTTGTCCGATGTTTCCAGCCTCGGGTCACCGGGGCTGACCGATCTCCGCTGGTCTGCCCCGGTGCGTCCCGGTGACACACTTACCGTTCGCGTTAGCATAACGGAAACCCGTCGCTCCGCTTCCAGGCCTGATCGTGGTATCGTTAACGCTTTCATCGAAGCGCTTAGTCAGGATGGTATAGTTGTCATGGATTTCAGGGTGACGAATTTTATTGCCTGCCGGGGGTGAAGTGGGTGATCCCGAATGTATTCACTCATCCGTTAATTGGTGAATTTGTCCGAGAAGTTGACGCGATTTCGGCAGATGGTGTTCCGGAATTTTCTGATTTGCTGTTGGAACCATTCATCAAATTTTGGAAAAACCTCATAATCTATCGACACGAACCGGAGGTCGCTGATTTCAGGGTTATTCTTTTCAGTACGGAAATCGTCGATAGCTATGGTGAGGACTGGACCGGCCAACTGCTTTCGGAATCGGGATTTACAAAGGGTTTCGAAGCGATCTATCAGGTTAACCTGAAGCTCCTGAACGGCGGTGAACGGGTAACCGACAGCGGTAGCCTGGATTGGCAGGAGCGGAATTATGTCCGCTGGCATGAAATCAAGATGCCGCTAAGGCGGGACGGTAAGATCAACGAAGTACTCGTCTTTATGTGTTTTGATTAATGGCGGGATGAAAACTTGACTCGATTGTGGGGCGACATCTAGACTCTGAGATGCGGGCATTTGCAGACGCCCGTTCAGGCATGGCCGCCCAAGCTCTGCTCCAATTATATTGGAGATTGCAATGGGTATCCCCAAAGATCTAGATCATACAAACCAAGCATCCTTGAGTGATACAAGAGATTTGCGCGACCTTGTTGTGCTCGGTGCGACCGATCTGTGCACCATTCTTTCTCCAGCGATCTGCCTTGCTGCGCTGCAAGATGTTTATCGTCGCCTCCAATCAGCCGCGGACGACAGCGGGCAGTCAATTGGGTTTTCAACGGATGACGGCATGTTTCACGTCAAGGCCGGGCTATACCCGGGAACTCACACCTTTTTTGCCGCCAAGGTAAACGCCAATTTTCCTGATAACCCCTCGCGCTTCGGCTTGCCAACCATTCAGGGGCTCATTGTTCTCTGCAAAGGAAGCGATGGTCAGCCCGTTGCTGTCTTGCAATCGGGAGAGCTGACGGGGCGACGAACCGCGGCCGCAACGGCGCTTGCGACGCTCCACGGCGCAAGGTCCGACTCCCGCAATTTGGCGATTATCGGTTGCGGAGCGCAGGCCCGCCATCAGGTGGAGGCCGTGATGGGGGTCCGATCGATCAAACACGTCATTACCGTCGATCTTGAACCGGATAATGCCAGCGCACTGGCAGACTGGGTGACTGAAACGTTTGCAGTTTCTTCCGTCTCTTCTTTTTCGGTTGAAGAAGCTGTACTTGCCAGTGATATTGTTGTCACCTGTACAACCGGGACTCGTGCGGTGATAACGTCAGAAATGGTTCCGTCTGGTTGTTTCATCGCCGCTGTCGGGGCGGATAACCCGGACAAGCAGGAACTTCATCCGGATCTGTTTAATAACGCCCGCATCCTCGTCGATGATGTTGGTCAATGCGCCAGGGGAGGCGACCTGGCCCATGCAATTCGTGCCGGTGTCGTGACAGTCGAAGACGTCGCGGCCACTCTTGCCGAACTTGCGGCCAGGGTAAAATCGGGGCGGATGGATGATGATCAGATTGTGATATTCGATTCCACGGGTACAGGTGTTCAGGATGTCGCCGTCGCCACCGCTGCTTACCTTGATGTTGTATCAGGTCGCAACTGCGTCAATGAAAAATGACATTTGGCGCTTCCGAGGATGACGCCCGCGCTTCGGCAGGGTAGGATCATTTCGATTTTGCCCGGAGTCTGCATGACTGACATCGCTTTTTATCATCTTGAACGTTCGACGCTGGAACAGGCGTTGCCGAAATTGCTGGAAAAGACGCTGGCGGCGGGCAAGCGGGCACTTGTTCTGGCTGGATCTGATCAACGCGTTGAAGCGCTAAATGACCTTATGTGGTCGTATGATCAGGACTCCTGGGTTCCTCATGGTTCGGCCAAGGATGGCAACGCAGATCGACAACCGATCTGGTTTTCAGTGTCAGATGAAAACCTAAATTCAGCGGAGTTCCTGTTTCTGACCGACGGTGCCGGAACCGAAGCCGTTGGTGATTTCGAACGCTGCTTCGAATTATTTGACGGCAATAACCCGGAATCAGTTGCCAACGCGAGAGTCCGATTCAAGGCTTACAAGGATACAGGATACGAGCTCAGTTATTTCCAGCAGACCGCATCGGGCGGTTGGCAAAAAAAAGGATAATCAATGAAATTTGTTTCCGCGATGATGCGCCATGAAACCAATACATTTTCGCCTTTGCCGACGACACTGGAAGATTTCTGCCGGGGCACCGGAATAGATGGTCCGAATTACGGAGAGGTTGCCGCAAAGTGCTTCAAAGAGACCAACAGCGCGCTCGGGGCCTATCTGGATATCGCTGACGAGAGTGGTGCAGAGATCGAAGTTGCCATCGCCGCCAGCGCGTCGCCGAGCGGGATTGTCAGAGATACGGCGTTTGAACATATCTGCGAGATGATTTGCACCTCGGTGGCGCTTGGCTGTGATGCGGTACTGCTTGATCTTCACGGCGCCATGGTGACTGAAACCTTTGATGATCCGGAAGGCGAACTGCTGCGCCGCATACGCCATGTCGCTCCTGACATTCCAATTGCCATTGCACTCGACTTTCACACCAACATATCGAAGATGACCATCGACAACGCCACCGTGATCACAGGCTATCGTACCTATCCCCATATCGATATCTACGAAACCGGCGAGCGCGCCGCGCGAACCCTGCTTCGTGCCATGGCCGGTGAAATCGACCCGGTGATCAGCTGGAAAGTGATGCCCATGCTGACGCACATGAACAAACAGACACCATCGTGCGAACCGATGAAAAGCATAATGGACCGGGCGCGTCAGGCAGAAGCCGATGGCGAGGTATTGAACGCCTCGATATTTGGCGGGTTTCCGTTGTCCGACATCCCCCATGTCGGTCTTGCCACTGTGATCATGGCGGACAGGAACAACCCCAATGGTCAGGCGCTGTGTGATGAGTTGTCAGATATGGCCTGGCAACGCCGTGCTGATTTTGTGTTTGAATCGGGTACGCTTGAAGGGGCAGTTGCCGAAGCCAAGTCATATGGTGATGGCCCCATCGTTATGGCCGATCATGGTGAAAACGTCGGTGCAGGTGGTGTTACCGATGTCATGGATGCGCTAGAAGAGGTTCTTCGGGTCGGACTTGAAGATGTTGTTGCCGGGCCGTTCTGGGACCCGGCCAGCGTCGCAGAGTTGCGGTCAGCAGGTGAGGGGGCTGAAGTCACCATTGACCTTGGTGGAAAAACAGATATGCCGGCGCTCAACATGAAAGGCCGACCGCTTCGACTGTCCGGCAAGGTCGGGCGATTAAGCAATGGTGCATTCACAATTTCCGGGCCGATGATGACGGGCATGATTGCCGATATCGGCGACTGCGCAGTTCTTGAGATGTCCGGCGATGTGCAGGTCGTGATTTGCTCGAAACGCCTTGAACCCTACGACAAGGGTGTGTTTACACAGGCTGGAATTGATCCGGCATCGAAGCGTTATATCCTGCTGAAATCGCGCCAGCATTTTCGTGCCGGATTTGAAGACATCGCCAAACACATAGTCATGGTGCCCGGTCCCGGCGTGTGCAGTTCCGATTATGATCTGTTCCCGTTCAAAAATATCCCCCGCCCGCTCTATCCGCTGGATGATATCTGATGCGCGGTCTGGCGGGGAAACACGCACTGGTTACCGGTGGGGGCAGCGGTATCGGTGAAGCGATCTGCAAGCGCCTTGGTGAAGAGGGGTGTATCGTTTCCATATTCGATCTGGACCTGGATTCTGCGGCGACTGTTGCCGATGCGATCATCTCAAACGGCGGGCAGGCGCGGGCCTATAAAGTCGATATCACCAGTCGCCAACAGGTTGAAATCGGGGTTGAATTGGCGGAAGCCGATCAGGGACCTCTGTTTGGCCTCGTCAACAACGCCGGTTGGGATCGGGCGATTCCCTTTCTGGACAGCGAACCCGATCACTGGGACAAGGTGATCGACATTAACCTGAAGGGCCCGGTCAACGTCACCCACGCGGTTGTCACAGAAATGGCAGAACGCGGGGAAGGGCGGGTCGTATTTATTGCCTCGGACGCCGGGCGGGTCGGGTCATCGGGAGAATCCGTTTATTCCGCCTGCAAGGGCGGGATTATTGCGCTGGCGAAAACACTGGCCCGCGAAGTCGCAAGATCGGGCATAACGCTTAACTGTCTGTGCCCTGGCCCAACCGAAACCCCGTTGCTGGAAAATCTTGATCCTGACGGGAAACTTGTGGACGCCCTGAAACGCGCGATTCCACTCCGCCGCCTCGGGCAACCTGACGACTACCCCGGCCTTGTCTGCTTTCTGTTGAGTGACGATGCAGCCTATATGACCGGCCAGACGATCAGCGTGTCTGGCGGTCTTACGATGCATAGTTAACAATTTGATATGGATAAATAACGATGGACTATCAGGACATACTGTTTGAACAGAAAGATGCGACGGTCACGATTACCCTCAATCGCCCGGAAGTGATGAACGCCTTTCGGGCGCGTACCTGTGATGAGGTGATTCACGCGCTGCACCGTGCCGGATGGGACCGTTCGGTCGGTGTTATTGTCATTGCCGGCGCTGGTGACCGGGCATTTTGCACCGGCGGCGACCAGTCTGTTCACGGCGATGACGGTTATGACGGGCGGGGCACAATCGGCTTGCCGGTTGAGGAGATGCAGAGCCTGATCCGTGATGTACCCAAGCCGGTGATCGCCAAGGTCCGTGGATATGCCATTGGTGGCGGCAATGTGCTGGCCGCAGTTTGCGACCTGACGATAGCGTCAGAGTCTGCAGTATTTGGACAGGTCGGTCCGAAAATGGGTTCTGTTGATCCGGGTTGGGGGACAGCGTATCTGGCCCGTGTAGTCGGCGAAAAGAAGGCCCGCGAAATGTGGTTTCTGTGTAGGCGTTACCCGGCCAGTGAAGCTAAAGAAATGGGGCTGGCCAACGAAGTTGTTGCCGATGACGAACTGGATCGGGTTGTTGATGAATGGTGCGCTGAAATTTCGGCACGCAGCCCGACGGCAATCGCGATTGCCAAGAAATCGCTCAACATCGACACGGAATCAATCCGTGCCATCGGTAGCCTTGGTTTCGAAGCGCTACGCCTGTATTACACCACCGAAGAATCAAAAGAAGGCGGTCGTGCCCGTGCCGAAAAGCGCGATCCAGATTTCAGGAAGTATGTCGAGTAGAACGCATCACACTTATGTTGGAAACAGGGAGAGAAATTCCGCTTCGCCCTTTTTCGTGAATCTGACGATGCGTGTACCCGTCTCTCGCCTGGCCCAGTCTTTTTGGTAAAACAGCTCAAGCAGCCGGGTTCCAAGGGAGCCGGCCAGATGGCTACGCCGCGCACTCCAGTCGAGGCAGGATTTGCAGACAGGGCGACGGATGTTTGATATGGCCTCGATATCGATTCCCAGTCGTTCGACAAATGGTCGACCGCTTTCCGTCAGAACGAGCGCGCCATGCTGCTCGGCAACAATCTCCTGCCTGATCAGACTGTCGAACATGTGCACCCCCATCTCGCCCGCCAGGTGGTTATAACAAACCCGGGCTTTTCGTAACGCAGGGTCTTTGGGGCCTGTCCTGACACGGGTATGACCTTTATTGGCGGCCAACCCCATCATTGTTTCCAGCAGATTTCCAACGTCATCGTCGGAAAGGGAATAATAACGGTGCCGCCCCTGTTTGCGCTGTATAACCATGCCGCCGGTTTCGAGCTTTTTCAAATGTGCGCTAGCCGTCTGCGCCGTCACCCCGGCTTCGGTCGCCAGTTCGCTGGCGGTCAGCGCTTTGCCGCTCATTAACGCCGTTAGCATGTTGGCCCGCGCCGGGTCGCCGATCAGCGAGCCCAAAAGGGCAATGTCAGGTCCGTGTTTCATAAATGAATTTCTTTCATACTTCGATCATAGACGAAGCATTCTTGTAAGACAACGCGTTACAAGTGTGCTTTCCAATCAAGGAGCTTATTCATGATTACCTGCTTCATTCGCTATCACATTGACCCAACCAAAAAGGAACAGTTCACTCAATATGCCCAAAACTGGGGTCAGGCGATTCCGAGATGCGGCGCCGACCTGATCGGCTACTTTGCCCCACATGAAGGATCAAGCACGCTGGCCTACGGTGTTTACACTGTCGAAAATCTTGCCGCCTATGAAGCATATAGGGAACGCTTGGCAGCTGACCCTTTAGGACAGGAAAATTATGAATTTGCGCAACGGGAGGAATTTTTATTACGTGAAGACCGCACCTTCCTGAAACTCGCCTCAGCGCCACACGTCGGCTTGGTGACTTCATGATTGCGGTGATCTTCGAGGTCGAACCCTACCCGGAACAAAAACAGCAATATCTCGATATTGCAGCGTCCCTTCGTTCGGACCTGATGAATGTTGACGGGTTCATTTCCGTTGAACGGTTTCAGAGTCTTACTGACAAGAACAAGATGCTGTCGTTGTCTTTTTTCCGGGATGAGACCGCCGTGGAGGAGTGGCGTAAACTGGATACCCACCGAAATGCCCAGAATGCCGGACGCGGAACACTGTTTAACGACTATCGATTGCGGATCGCCAGCGTCATCCGGAACTACGGAAAAAACGAACGCAATCAGGCCCCGCCGGATAGTCAGAAAGTTCATGGCAAATGAACAATCCTCCGCGTTTCATGTTGTCATTAGAACTCATGATGCCTGTTGTCGGTATTGGTCTCGTCGCCGCCATACTGGGTGTGATCGCGATCAACTTCCGCAAAGGAAACAACAATCAGTCCTTCAATCGACTGGTTATCAACACTTCCGAATGCAGGGTCCGGTGGACCGGGCAGAGATCGGCAATCTCCAGCAAACGGATGCGTGTATCGTTGTCGAAGTCGCCGGAAATTTTGATTTCGCGTTCAATGCGGTCGAGCTTGCCCTTTTCCGTCTCACAGGTTTCGCAATCATCGGCGTGAATTTTGTCGTGTTTCAGGGATATTGAAATTTTTTCTAACGGGATATTTTTACGTTCGGCATACATTCTGAGCGTCATTGAGGTGCAGGCACCAAGCCCCGCCAGCAAAAAATCATAGGGTGAGGGGCCGGTGTCGTTGCCGCCATAAGTCAGGGGTTCGTCGGCCTGCAACGTGTGGGTGCCACCAACCGAGACGGATTGCGCAAATTTTCCGGTGCCGGTTTCGGCGACAACCACGGTTCCGGGTGCGGCCTTCAGGTCCGGATCGGTGGCAACCTCACCGGTCTCTCCGAGATAGCGCGTGGCCCAGGCAGAAATAACTTCGGCGACATAGGCCGCATCCTCTCTCCGCGACAGCAGGTGGTCGGCATCATCAAGCGAGACGAAGCTTTTCGGATGTTTAGCAGCCGTGAAAATCATTCCGGCGTTTTCAACGCCAACGTAGCTGTCCAGAGGTGCGTGAAAGACCAGCAGAGCCGCTTTAAGATTGGCAATGCTGTCCTGCATCTTTTGCTCGGCGATGTCATCAAGGAACTGCTGTTTGATCGTGAAGGGACGACCCCCGAGCTTGACTTCGGCCTCGCCCTTTTCGCGAATGAGCTCTATGGCGTGATCAAAATTGTGGCTGACGTGGGCCGGGTCGGCAGGCGCGCCAATGGTGGCAACGGCTTTGGCTTCAGGGATGGATCCAGCGGCTGCCAGCACCGCCGCGCCACCGAGGCTGTGGCCGATGACGATGGCCGGGGCTTCGCGATTTTGTCGTAACCAGTCGACTGCAGCCAGCAGATCGGCAACATTCGAGGTAAAATTGGTATTGGCAAACTCACCCTCGCTATGACCAAGGCCGGTGAAATCGAAACGCAGCACGGCGATGCCCCGGGCCGCCAGCCCCTGCGAAATTTTGGCCGCAGCGAAGATGTCTTTCGAACAGGTGAAGCAGTGTGCAAACAATGCATGTGCGCGAACCGTTCCCTCTGGTAAATCAAGTCGTGCGGCCAGCGCGACACCTTGTGCACCGATGAATTCAATCTTTTCACTTCGCGTGCCCATGTCACAATCTCCCCTGCGTTCGGCTATTCCTGTTGTTGATGGCCGACAGTGTGCCTGAAGGAATAGCTGTTGGAAGTCAAAATGACGTTACCGGGAAAATTGAATGGTCAAATTGGCTTCACTCCGGATATGTCTCCGAGTTCATTGCCGCTGATGGTTTGACGCACACATAGCTTGATCGGCGTTCCCTACAGGCGGTATTCTGTCGGGACATCAATTCAACTGCGCTGGAGGTTTTGCCGTGACCCATTTCCTGATTTCTGATGACAACCCTGACGGATCAAAGCTGGAAGATATCCTGCGCACAATTCGAAAAGATATCCTGAACCGCTGTTCCAAGATCGCAGATGACAGTTCGGTAGCTGCGCACCACGTTATGGACAACAATATGGTAATCCTGAATCTGCTTACAGAGTCCATTCAATTGGCTGAAGACTCAAGCCAGACGCTGGACAAGGCGTTTGGCCGCTCGACGCCAGGTCAGCCCCGGATCGGCACGGATTAATGGCGAAACGCTGGGCGCAGCGTCCCGAAGGTTCGACATGGGGTGATTGGGGCGACGATGACCAACTGGGGCGCCTGAACCTGCTGACCCCTGAGCGACGTCTCGCAGCAGCACTCGAAATTCACGAAGGTCTCGCGTTCTGTCTGAGCATGCCGCTGGATATGCCGGGTGGCAACGCCGTCAACCCGAAACGCCAGCCGCCACACCTTGGTCCGGTTTTTCAGAACGGCGAACATTATTACAATTTTGACTGGGATGCGGTTTACCCGGGCATGAAGGACATCACGTCTGACGAATGCATGACGCTTTATTCCCAATACTCAACCCAGTGGGACAGTTTTGCCCATGTCGGCTGCCTGTTTGATGTGATGGATGATGGCAATGAGGTGCCAGTCTATTACAACGGTTATCGTGCCAATGAAGATATCGGTGGACCAGACAGCATCGCCGATATGGGGGCGAAGTCGCTTGGGATTGAGAACATGGCAACGACCGGCGTGCAGGGCAGGGGGGTTCTGGTCGACCTGCACCCCCATTTTGGCGATGAACGAGTGGCGGTCAGTTACGATATGCTGATGGATGTGTTCGCCAAAGATGGCATTATCATTGAAGAAGGTGACATGTTCCTGTTTCATACCGGCTGGGATGACATGATCCTGTCGATGAAGGGTGATCCGGATGCTAAAAAGCTGCATTCGTCATGCGCTGTACTGGATGGTTTTGATCAACGTCTGCTCGATTGGATAGCGGAATCCGGAATCAGTATCATCGCCACCGATAACATGGCAGTCGAAGATTCTCATGCTCAGGGTGAAGCCAGAGGTGGCTGTTCACGCCTGCCGCTTCATCGTCAATGCCTGTTTCGTCTGGGGGTTCATCTCGGGGAAATATGGTATCTGTCTGAACTTGCGGAGGCGCTTCATGAACGAGGTCGCTCGCGATTCATGTTGACCGCTCCGCCGCTCCGTATGCCGGGAGCCGTCGGCTCACCATCAACACCCGTAGCGACGATTTAGGATAACAGATGGAATTGACCTCGCTTCTTATATTCAGCGGCGCGCTGCTGATTGCTGCGGGTTCCCCGGGGCCAAGTGTCGCAGCGCTGGTTGCCAGAGTGATTTCCCGGGGTTGGCGTGATGCTATCCCCTTTCTGGCGGCGATGTGGATTGGTGAAGCCATATGGCTGACCATGGCTGTGTTCGGATTGGCCGCGCTGGCCAGCGAACTCTATTGGGTATTTGTGTCCGTCAAATACCTGGGCGTTGCTTACCTGTTGTTTCTGGCGTGGAAGATGTGGTTGGCGCCAGTGGAAATCGAGGCGGAACACTGCATACGCCTAAAAGGATCGGGTTTCAGAATGTTTATTGCCGGCCTCGCCGTGACCATGGGAAATCCCAAAATTATGGTGTTCTACCTGGCCTTGTTACCGACCATTATTGAATTGAATGGCATAACGGTTGTCGCTTGGGCGGAACTGAGTTTGACCATGCTGATTGTCTTGGTGTGTATTGACTTTGCCTATGTTGGCCTCGCCGTCAGGGCGCGCCAGATGCTGAAAAGTCCGCACGCGCTTCGAATGGCCAACAGAATCAGTGCCGGTGTGATGGGAGCCGCAGCCGGAGCGATCGCGGCCCGGCATAATTCGATTTAAGGGAAGCAAATGATTAAAACCAACATCTGCCTGCGCCACACCAAAGACAGTGACGATCTTAAGGAAACGGATTACGATGGTTATTCCATCGACATTTCCGATGGTGACTATGCTGGCATGATCACCGATTTCTCCGAAAGCAATGAGATCACAGACGAGGTTGCAGCATCCGCTGTTGAACTGATTCTTGACGTCGCGCGAATGGATGAGGCTGATGTCGGGGAGCGTGAGAACATTGCCCAGTCCATTGCCTGTGCGGTATTGCGCCAGAATTTTATCAATAATTTTGGCGTGGATGAGATGACCGACGGGATTATCACCGTGATGGATGAAACCGCCGTCAAAGGAGATATTACGGTCTGGGTCAATGAAGACGGTGAAGATGCGAAATTTTATGTGACAATGGGTACCTGCGCTTGAAACCCTATACTGGTTCCCGATGACAGAATTTGACCTGAAAAACAACGGTCCTCTGGATGGAGTACGCGTTCTTGACCTGACACGACTGATCGCCGGAAACATGTTAAGTCTGCAACTGGCTGATTTCGGTGCGGATGTGATCAAGATTGAGCCTGCTGGCAAGGGCGACCCCTTGCGCGCGTGGACGGAAGGCGGACATTCGGCATTCTGGAAAGTCTATTGTCGCAACAAACGAAGTGTATCGCTGAATTTCCGCAATTCTGGCGCCGCGGAGATTGTTCTGAAACTGGCGGAGCAGTCAGACATCCTTATTGAAAATTTCCGGCCCGGTCGTATGGAAGACATGGGGCTGGGGCCAGATATTCTGCACAGCCGGAATCCCAAGCTGGTAATTGTCCGGGTATCCGGTTTCGGTCAGACCGGACCCTATCGTGAACGGCCCGGTTTCGGAACGCTTGTTGAAGCGATGTCGGGGTTTGCCAGCCGCAATGGATTCCCTGATCGCCCGCCGCTGCTGCCGCCTCTGGCGCTGGCGGATATGATTGCCGGATTGCAGGGGGCCTATGCGACCATGGTGGCGTTACGCGAGGTCGAAGTGAAAGGTGGCAAAGGGCAGGTTATTGACCTGTCCCTGTTCGAGCCGATCCTGTCAACTCTCGGCCCGGAAGCCCTGACCTACAAGATTGCCGGCGGCGTCAAGGCACGGTCTGGAAACCGTTCCAATACCAGTGCGCCGCGTGATGTTTACGAGACCCTGGATGGAAAATATGTTGCCTTGTCAGCGTCAATTCAGGTTATGGCTGAGCGCGTGTTTCGTGTAATTGGCCGCGAAGACATGATCGACGACCCGCGCTACCGGACCAATGCTGACCGGGTCAAATGTCGTGATGACGTTAACGATATCGTCGCCGCCTGGATTTCCGAGCGCAGCCGGGATGATGTGCTGGGTGCATTTCAGGAAGCCGGAATTACGGCTTCTCCTGTCTATGATGTCCGTGATGTTGTTGCCGACCCTCATGTTGAAGCCCGTGAAATCATCATAGATTTGCCTGATCCTGATCTGGGGTCTGCGCCGCATCACAACATTCCGCCACGCTTGTCCGAAACGCCGGGCACGTTCCGCCGCCCAGCCCCTGATCTCGGCGAGCATACCGATGAACTATTGACCGAGGCCGGGTATGCAGGAAGCGAGATTTCTCAAATGCGAAACGAGGGTTTGATCTGATGAACAACGCTAACCAGTCGCTGGTCTGGCGATCCATGCTTTATGTACCGGCGCATGAGGACCGGTTCGTTGACAAGGCCGCCTCACGCGGGGCCGATGCAATTATCCTTGATCTTGAAGATGCCGTTCCGGTCACCGAACGACCGGCGGCGCGGGCCGGACTGGCAGATGCCGCCAAAAAAGTGGGTGAGGGTGGTGCTGACGTTCTGGTCCGCATCAATCGTCCATTGACCGAAGCTGTCGTGGATATCGCCGCTGCGGCCCTGCCAGGCGTAGCCGCGCTGATGCTGCCGAAGATCGAAAGTGCCGAACATCTTGGGTTGCTGGAAGAAGTCGTTGAAGAAAATGAACTGGCGGCGGGAATGGAGATCGGGACAATCGGGTTTGTCCCGATGATCGAGACCGCAGGAGCCTATTTCCGGATGGATGAAATCGCCAAAACGTCATCGCGCAATCTCGGCATGACGTTGGGTGGCGAGGATTTTGCGCTCGATACCGGCATGGTGCCGGATGGTGAAACACTGTTTATGGCCAGCCAGCGGCTGGTCTATGCGGCCCGTGCCGCCGGGATCGTTCCCCTGGGCACCATCGGCACTGTCGCCGATTATCAGGACCTTGATGCGTACCGCGAAAGTACAATCAAATCACGAAAATTCGGGTTTGAAGGATCGGCCTGCATTCACCCCAGCGTGGTTCCGCTCCTCAATCAAGAGTTTGCGCCAGATGCCCAAGAGGTGGCTGCGGCCGGGCGCATAATCAATGCCTATAAGGACGCACAGGCGGCTGGCAAAGGGGCCATTCAACTGGATGGCAAAATGGTTGATGTTCCCGTTGCCATTCGGGCGGAAAACCTGCTTCGCCGGCATCACGCGATCCAGGCCAGATCAGCGCGTTAACCGCGATCACGGCGAAGCATATAGAGGATGATACCGCCCGCCGCCGCCATCACCGCCATCGGCAGATAGGCGTAGCCTTCAAATGCTGCGTAAAGTCGGCCACTGAAAAAAATTGCCAGCCCCATGCCAATCCCCATAACGGCGCTTGAATAAAGGCTTTGCGCCGTTGCCGAAAACTCGGGCGCGATCCGGCTCTGGATGAAATGCATGGCCCCCAGATGTGCCGCGCCAAAGGTCAGGCCGTGAAGGGCCTGAAGGAAGACCAGTGCAGGCAGGGCTGTGGTGTACCCGGTGCCAGCCCAGCGGATTGCACCCGCCAGTCCGGCGATGGCGATCAGGCGTGACGGGCCGACTTTCGATAATACCCTGGCGCCATACATAAACAGAACAATCTCGATGACGATGCCTTCGGCCCACAGCCAGCCAATGATATCGGATCCGATGCCTGCGCGCTGCCAGTGGATCGTCCCAAACCCGTAATAAACCGCGTGGCTGGCCTGTATCAGGGTCGTGCCGACAAGGAAAATGACGAACGTCCGGTCACGCAGGATCGCCGTGAAGGCAAGCTGAGATTGCCGTTTTGCGGTGGAGCGAATATCCGGTAGCCAAAAGGCACTCAGGCAGGTCAATATCATCATCAGCGCGATTGCCGTGAAAATCAGATCATTTGATCCGCCCCTGAGAATGTAGCCAATTCCGACGGCGGCAACCATGAAGGTAATTGATCCCCACAGCCGGATCCGGCCATAGTCAAAACCGAATTTGTGACTGCTGTGCAGGGTCAGGCTTTCCATCAACGGCATCGCCGGTGACCAGAAACTCAGAAACAGACAGTTCACAAACAGGATCGGCCAGAAAGAGCGGGTAAAACTGAACAGCAGGAAACTGAAAAAAGACATCACCACCAGCGCCGCAATCAGGCGTTTGCGTTCTCCCAGTCGGTCCGCCTGATGGGCAACAAGCGGGTTGACCAGAACCTTCATGACAATGCCAGAGGCGACGATTGCGCCGATCTGTTCGGCATTCAGGCCTCTCGATTCCAGCCAGATCGGCCAGAACGGCAGATGAATCCCCATCATCATGAAGGACGCCCCGTAATAGGTCGCAAGGCGAACGGCAATCATTCGTCAAGACCTTTGGCAAAGTCAGCAAGGTAGGCCAGTCCCGGTATTGCCCGACTGCCATACCATGATACCATCTCCGCATCGATGACTGCAGATCGCCCGGCATAATGTGGAAATTGCCGGTGAAACGCTATCCGGTGCGTTTCCGTGAACGGGAAAGGTTCGGAACTGAACAGGACCAGATCGGCTCCCCTGTCGATCTCATCCTCCAGTTTGATTTCCGGGTATCGTACGACCGGAGCACCGCCAAGGGTCCGCCAGTTGACCAGACGCAGTGTATTGGAAATATAGGTGTCCGATGAAACCGTCATCCACGGCTTTTGCCAGATCAGATAAAGAACCCGACGGGCAGGCATCGCGGTTGCCGCGTTTTTAAGGTCCCGGAGCGCCTGATCGAATTCCTGACACAGGATTTCCGCCTGCTCCACACGGCCAAAGATCGCGCCCAACAGGCGAAACAGGGACGGGTTATCGTCGACCGAATTGGGATGGGTGACGATGACGTCTGATCCCAGTGCCGCCATTTCGTCGGCAAGCTCTTTCGGTGTTTCATCAACATTGACAACAACATGCGTCGCCTTCAGCGATGTGAGCGCGCCCGCGTCAACCGTTTTGGTTCCGCCAACTACCGGCACACTGTCAATCCACCCGGCCGGATGAACGCAATACCGTGTCCGCCCGACGATCTGATCCCCGAGCCCGAGATCAAACAGCAGCTCCGTCAGGCTCGGCACCAGCGACACAATCCGCACCGATGGCCCGGCGGGGGCGTGGAGGGTTCCGGTGTGGTCGGTGAGGAAACGGGTCATAATCGTCCCACTATCGTCGGGCCGCTCCCAAACGTCAAAACGTCTTGTCAGTAATCGTGCGAATTGGCACCGGGGTCCGGATGTTGATGGGCATCGGCGGGGATTCATGTGCATTGAAGGGTATTTTACCGCCCGTTTTTTACCTGAATTGCCCATGAATTCCAATCAATCCCCATGAATCCCCATAAAGTTTCATAAAAACAGAACGGCATCCGATCTCCCACCCGCATCTCACAGTAACTCAATCCCAAAATCTCGTGTAGGGATATATACGAGAACACCGAGAACACAGAGATGGACACAGAGAAAAGAGAAGAATTCCCAGTGCCTGACTTCAACCTTCCTCACTAACGCCTCTGTGTTTTCAGGGGTAAATCTTCTGAGGTGGTCCCACATTGTTGGGCTGCTTGGCAGCCAAGTTAAGGTGTATTCCGTTATCTGATTATGCTGCCAAAACCCTGTTTATCACATCTTGCTGCTGTTGTGAGGTCTGTGGGGATGTGGGTAAGTCGTTAGACTTATCCATCATATCCATAGGCCGCCCGGTGCCATAGACTTCGGCTGGCGTTAGGCCACCATGAGAAGAATGTGGCCGCTCGGTGTTGTAGAAGTCGATCCACCCGTCGATCACTCGTTCAGCAATGAACCCGTCGGTCAGTTCATGCAGATATATCGACTCGTATTTCAGCGACCACCAGAGGCGTTCGATGAAGATGTTGTCCATGCACCGACCGCGCCCGTCTATGGAGATCGTAATCTCCGCACCCTTGAGAATGTCGGTGAGGTCAAAGCTGGTGAACTGGCTGCCCTGGTCAGTATTGAAGATTTCCGGTTTGTCGTTGGTCAGCAGTCGTCATGGAACCCTCTTGGTGTATCCCAGATACCGTGCGCGGTAGCGGGCGTGGTTTTTCACGTATAAGGACAACTGCTATTGTCTG
>JAJFIJ010000294.1 GCA_021775105.1 Rhodospirillales bacterium
AACAGTGAATCACGTCAAAAAGCCAAACGCAAATTGCAAGTTAAGTGGCTTGCATTAGCCTTTTTCTTGCAATTATTAACCCGGCATTACCGTCAAAAATAACTGTAGTTCAGTGCGTTAGGGATTCTTCACGGAGGACTAGATAAAACCCCGTCAATCCCATGATCAAGACCCACGGTACGACGAGTATACCGAGCCATTCGTGAACAATCCGAAGCATTCTGAGAAATTCGCCTTTGCTGCTCATGTTCTTTGTTACCCTATCGTTCAGATTCCGAAGTAATTTCTACCCGGTTTTCGTGAAGTTGGAATGCAAAACCGGGCGCAATGGCTTTGACAAACGCACGTGACCTGACAAGCGTACGCCAGTATCAAGTCAAAACTTTCTGAAAAGTGATGTGGATAGTAAAGTGTGGTACCGCATCGCCAAGTCCGGGTATCGTCCGGGAAGCATTGACAGGAAACCGGTGCCCAGACAGTGTTAGATAGAATTTTTCCAATTCGCCGCGCGCTCAAGAAAGCAATGGCCAGCCTTGTGAAATCTGGAGAGTTCAACGCTGCCCGGATTATTTGTGGCGTAATTGTCAAATTCTGGCCGAACGAGCGCGAGGCTCATTTTGCCTTGTCAGCTCTGGCATACAAAGACGGAGACTGGAATGGAGCGAGAAACAAGTTGAGAGAAGGGGTCACGATCACACCGTTTGTAACCTACCCCGCAAAAAAAATAACAAACGATCATATTCTTCGGGTACGCGGAGTACAGAATAGTGTTTATTTGCTCGGCAAAAGCCGGAACGGCGATTACAAAATAAAACTTCGGGGTGGGAATTTTACCGATTTTTACCTTACCGACGGCGGGAAATTCACGACAACCAGCTATTACATCCTGAATGAAAACATACTGTCAGACAGGGGGGTGCCAGAATTTGGTATTGTGTTGAATCTTATTTCCGATCCGGACGTGGAATCGAAGTCCCTTCAGACGTTGTCAGCCTTTCTTTCCCGACATTCCGATATACCCGTCGTCAACGCACCCGATAAGGTTCTTGCCACAACAAGAGACAACAATTTTCAGCGACTTAAAGTGGTAAAGGGGCTTTGCTTCCCGAAAACCCGCCGGTTCACCGCCAAATATTCTGAACCTGAGGATTGCATCCGGTTTCTCGAACAAAATGATTACAGTTTTCCATTGCTGGTGCGCGAACCCGGCACGCATTACGGTCGCTCTTTCAGAAAGCTGGAAGAATTTAATGCCTTCCTGAGTTATGTATCTGAGAGTCAAACAGAAGAAATCTACGTCATTCAGTATGAAAACAGCATGGTTTCGGATGGTATCTTCCGGAAAATGCGGGTGTTTTTTGTTGATGGAGAGATTTATCCGGTCGTATGTCATTTTGATACGGTCTGGAACGTTCATGGCAGCAACCGCACGGAGACGATGCTCAAACAAAGCTGGATGATGGATGAAGAACGCAAATTCATGAACAATTGCGAATCCTATATGGGGTCAGAGTCCTACAATTATCTCAAAAGTCTCTATGGCGTCGTCGGACTGGATTTTTTTGGTGTCGATTTCACAGTTCTTCCCAATCAAACAGTCCTGATTTTTGAGCTTAACCCGGCGATGCGTCATTCATATGACCATGCAGATAATTTCCCATATCTGCTGCCTTATCTGAAGGCGATTACAAACGCCTTCAATGACATGCTGCATCGAAAACTGGCATCAGGGATGCACAAAACCTGATGACCGGAGAGTAACAGAATGGACTTGGGCGCTGTTTTCAGCCGTCATCAGAATCAGAATCATCATCACTGTCGGACTCGCTGTCATCATCCGATGAACTGTCATCAGATTCACCGGCGTCCGCCTGCTCTATGGCAGAACTGGCACTTGAAACGCCTGATGCGGCATCCGTGAACAGGGCATTCAGGTTGCCTCCCAGTAAGGTCCATGAGGCCACAATTGCTGCGGCTACGCCTGCCAGAATCATGACGTACTCGACTGCGGTCGCGCCACGGTTGTCGCGCTTGAGCACTTTGAACAGTCTTTTCAGTCGTTGGAATCGCGTCATCGTATCTTCCGCTAAACATCATGCATTTAGATTACTTTCGTTCAGACAGCTGGAATATGACGCCCGTCACACCCGTTTTGGCCTGATAATTGATCATGATTGATCCAGTAACATTTCCGCCAGATTCTTTTTCGCCTCTCCGCTTCCCAGTTTGATTGCTTTTTTGAACCACTGTTCCGCCGCCGCCCTGTCCCTGTCGACGCCTTTGCCGTACCGGTAAAACAGCCCCATCGTGTTTTGTGCCTTGATTTCCCCCTGATCAGCCCGTTTTTGGATAATCGCCAGCAGTTCCCTGTAAAAGAGAGTCTGGTCCGAATCCTCATCTTCCTTCATCAGGCTGTCGATGCTGGCATAGGTTTTGGTATAACGCTGATTGAGAGCCTTTATGTACCATGTGATTGCCCTGCCGAAATCCTGCGGGACCCCACTACCGGACTGATACATCAACCCCAGAATATTTTGTGCCCGGGCAGATCCTTTCTTGGCGGCGACAAAATACCATTTAGCCGCTTCTCCATAATCGACGCCAACGCCAAGGCCATTTTTATACATGAATCCGAGGTTTTCCTGGGCTTTCAGATTGCCCTGTTCAGCGGCTTTGCGATACCAAATCACGGCTTCCGCTTCATTCTTCTCAACGCCCTTGCCAAACTGATAGAGCACGCCCAGATTTTTCTGTGCCGTGCTGGATCCCTGTTCAGCCGCCTTCAAGTACCACTTGACAGCTTCTTCGGGATTTTTTGCGGTGCCGTTTCCGGTTTTGTACATGAACGCCAGATTGGTTTGCGCTTTTTTTTCACCCTGTTCAGCGGCTTTTCGATACCACCTGACAGCTTCAATTGCGTCTTTTGGAGCGCCGCGGCCAAACTGGTGAGCAATTCCCAGATCACGCTGAGCTTTCGCATAACCCTGATTAGCGGATAACCGAAACCATTTGACGGCTTCTTCCTGATTCTTTTTTACTCCAAGGCCTCTTCTGTATATGGTGCCAAGATCGCGTTGGGCGACAGCGTGGCCCTTTTGGGCAGCCGAGCGGAACCATTTGAGTGCTTCTTTGTAGCTCTTCTCAACGCCTTTACCGTAGCGATACTTTTGACCGATTTCCCAGAGCTCTTCAGGTGATCCGGAAATCGCTTCCGCAATTTCGTATGAAGGCGCGGCAATTCTCGGTTTTAGCGCATCGGCGGTGAGCCACTCAGCTTCGATTCGTTGCAACGGAGAAAGCTGCTTGAGTATTTCTGTGCGGGCCGTCGCTGCAGCCTGATATCCATTGTGGTGTGCCAGAGTCAGCCATTTGTACGCACGGATCAAATTGTCAGCTGTTGGATCATCAAGCAGATGAAGGCGTGCAGCATTATATTGAGCGGCAGCATTGCCAAGCTCCGCCGCAGCGACAATCAGGTCAAATGCACCAGAATGTTGCCTGATGTCAAAGGTTCCCGGCAAGTGAAGGGGGATTCCATCTCTGGTGGCCCCGGTCAGATAAGCGGTATGAGCCGAGATATCGAGCGCAGTGTTGTCTCCCTGATTTACCTCGGCAATCTGCGCACCAAGATCAAGCAGGGCAACTGCGTTCATCGCATCGCCATTTTCCTGCTGTCGCGCAAGTTCGAACATCTGTGACGCCCGTGCGGGATTTGGCGCCTGACCAACTCCGGACAAATAAGCGAAGCCCAGGACAGTTTGTGCCACGGCATCCCCCTGACGGGCGGCCATTTGGTACCAACGCATTGCTTCACTCAAATTTTTGCCGACACCGATACTTTTCATATACATATTCGCCAGATTTACCTGCGCACCGGCATATCCACCCGTGGCCGATGCCCGGTAAAGCTGTAGAGCTTTTGAGGTGTCGGACAAGGTTGGGACGCCATCGTTATAAATCAATCCAAGTCCGAATTTACCATCCCTATCGCCACGATCAGCCAGCGGTTTCAAAAGCTTGATCGCCTTGACAAAATCCTTTTCGAGATAAGCCTGAACCCCATCTCGAGCCGGACCATTGAGGTGAGCAAGGTTGATTTTCAAGCGATGCGTTCGCAAAACTTCCGGACCCGGATAATCATAATGAATCAGGTCCAGTATCTGTTTCGCTCTGGAGGCTCCTTTGGACGCCGCCAGATTGAGCCATTTCTCTACCAAATACCGATCATGCGGTGGTGCCATGGAATTCCAGTAAAGTAGCCCGAGTCCAATCATAGCTTCCACAGACCCGTTTTTTGCAGCGGACAGATAAAGCTCTTCAGCTTTTTTGATGTCAGGTGGAATGTCCGGGCCAGTCTGATGAATCAGCGCCATACCAAATGTGCCTCCGGCATCATTTTCATCTGCAAGAGGGCGCAGGATGGCGACCGCAGATACATAGTCGCCAGCCAAAAACGCAGCTATTCCCAGGTCGGCTTTGCTTTTGAAAACGGGAGCCCGGACACTCGGCCCGTATCGGATTTCTATTGGCAACTGATCGACAAGCGTTCGGGCGGGTTGATAGCCAAACTCAACAAGTCTTTCCAGCTCTTTCAGAGCCCGTTGATCTCCGCGTGTGGCCGCCGTTTTCAGTACATCCAGCGTGTCACCGCGATGCATTTTGCCGGACGCTGCGCGAAGATCGGCAAGTCTGATCTGGGCGGCAAAATACCCCTGTTTAGCGGCAAACTCATACCATTCAACGGCTTTGTCGACATATCGACCTACACCGACACCGTGTTCATATAGGAATCCGGTTTTGTACTGTGCCGGTGCGTGTCCCTGAAGGGCAGAACGCTTGTACCATGTCCAGGCCATTGAAAAATTTGACCGAACACCCCGGCCCGAAATATACAAATCGCCCAACCGCTCCTGAGCTTCCGGGTTGTCTTCTTCTATCAGTAGCTTTAGTTCTTCGAGAGCCTGTTTCTGCTCGCCACGCGTCAATAATTCGTCCACGGTCTGGAGACTGGTTGATGCGGAAAAAGCATTTCCAGTCATCATCAACAACCAGAAACCAACGATTATACCGGGACAAAATACTTTTTTCATTGCACGCGCATTGAACGGGAACGTTGACTGCGTTTTATCATAAACAGAAGCAGAAGGCTATTGGCCGGACGTCAGGCAGATTGCTGTCAAGCCGTGCATGCAAAATTGGTGAGATGGCCCAGCGACTGACGCTTCTCCGGGTGATGCATCAGCTCAGACGTTTTGCAAGTCTTCTGCGGTGCTGGTGCGAAAGCGGCCAAGGTATGTTGGCAGGACGGTTTCCGCAGCAACCGGATTTATGTCGAGCGCGTCGAACGTGTCGGCATCCCCTGAAACCACGTTATCTGTTTTCAGCGATGTCACCTGATCGCAGGTCAGCAGCGGACTCGGCAGCATCTGCAAAAAGAAGGCGTAAATCATGGCAACACCGAACGGAATCGGTGCCAGCCATTTGCGCCGCCCGGTATAACGCAACAGCAGTTCCATCAACTGCTTGAAGCTGTAGACCGTTGGCCCGCCAAGCTCAAACGTCCGCCCTGCGGTTTTACTGCCTTCAAGGGACGCGGTGATCGCATCGGCAACGTCGCCAACGTAGACCGGCTGGAATTTGGTGCCGCCATCGCCATAAAGATCAACTTTCACGGTCAGGCCATTTTCGCCACTGACAGAAATTTTCGGAATCAGCGGACAGCCAAATACCGGAAGCGCCGGTGAAAACCGGGCAATCCCGGCGAACAGGTTAAAAAATCCGTCTTCGGGGCCAAAAATAACACTCGGGCGCAAGAGGGTTGCTGACGGAAAAGCTTGCAGAACGGCTTCCTCGCCGAGCGCCTTGGTTCGGGCGTAAAGCGATTCGGCAAACTTGTTGGCGCCGAGGGCCGAGACATGTACCAGGTGTTTGACACCAGCCGCCGCCGCCGCTTCGGCAATGTTTTTTGCACCCTGAACATGAACAGCCGGGAAGGTGTTGGCCCGCCATTCGGAAAGCGCGCCAACCAGGTTGACGACAGCATCGGCACCGTCAACGGCACCAGCGACCTGGGCCGGGTCCTTGATATCGGTTTGCCACAGCACGATCTGGCCGATATCGCCCGCCGGTTTCAGATATTGTGCGGCTTCGATGTCACGAACGGCAACGCGGACTTCACACCCCTGGGCGGCCAGCCGTCTGACAAGATGGCGTCCGATAAATCCTGATCCGCCAAAAACGGTAATTTTCCGCCGCATAAGTCTCTCTCCATCAGGTTCATTCGAAGACTAAATCATCGGGTTGAATCCCGGCCTGACCGGGCTTTTTGCCAGCCCTGTTGATAGCCGTTCGGCACGGTCCCGGTCAACACAGTCTATTGAAGGCCAACTCTTTGATGTTGACAAGGCCTGTGATCAGAAATAATCACTGTCCCCGCAGCCCCATGGCTGTGTTCCGGTTGCTTTGATTGCCCAGGTGGCGGAATTGGTAGACGCGCTGGCTTCAGGTGCCAGTGGCCGCAAGGTCGTGGAAGTTCGAGTCTTCTCCTGGGCACCAAGCTTTTCCGGCAGGCTCTGGCCGGCCGGCCCTCACTCCAAACCTTTACCCAACCCCGATAGCGTCTTATTATCGGGGGCTATGACTGGGGAAACTGGAGAGTTAGGCGTGTCTCTGAAACCACGAAACAAACCCGAACAGGTGATACTGCATCAGGGTGACTTGCCGGATGGTCTGGATTTCGGCTCAGCCGTCGCCGTCGATACGGAGACACAGGGTCTTAACCTGCATCGTGACCGGTTATGTGTTGCCCAGCTTTCAGCAGGGGACGGGATCTGTCATCTGGTTCAGTTTGCCGCAGATACTTACGATGCGCCAAACCTCAAAGCGCTTCTCATTGACCCGGCGGTGACCAAGATTTTCCATTTTGCCCGGTTTGATGTGGTCATTCTGAAACGCTATCTGGGGGTCACAATCAATCCGGTCTTCTGTACCAAGATCGCCTCCAAGCTGGTGCGGACCTACACCGATAAACACGGTCTGAAGAACGTGACCAAGGAGCTGGTCGGCATTGATCTTTCCAAGGAACAGCAGTCGTCGGACTGGGCCGCGGCCGAGTTGAGCAGCGATCAGTTAAGTTATGCGGCGGCAGATGTGCTTAACCTGCACCTGATCCGCAACAGACTTGCAGATATGCTGGAACGCGAAGGGCGGATGGATCTGGCCCGGGCCTGTTTTGATTTTCTTGAAACCCGGGGCGAACTGGACGCCTTGGGCTGGGCTGATTCGGATATTTTCGCCCATACCTGAAAAGCACTTTAAATCAACCGATAATTCTATCTTAACCGCCCGGTTTCATTGACCTTTTCGCTGGTGAAGCGCATACTTCGCCAAGTCGCCGGTCGGGACCTGCTGACGGACAGAAGGTAATAAACTCCATGAACACGCAAAGCGCCTCCAACGCGACGGAGCAGGTTGCCAAACCACGCCCCGCTGATCGGACCGGTGATCAGATAAGCGATCTTAAAACAGCGCGCAAGGTGCTGGAAACCGAAGCCGATGCGCTTTGTGCCCTGGGCCGCACCCTTGGCGATGCGTTTGTTCATGCTCTCGACACCCTGTCCAATGTTCAGGGCCGGGTCGTGGTCTCCGGGATGGGCAAGAACAGTCATGTCGGCCGCAAGATTGCGGCGACACTGGCGTCAACGGGGACGCCCGCGTTTTTTGTCCATCCGGGCGAAGCCTCGCACGGCGATCTCGGGATGATCACTGCCGACGATGCGGTTTTGGCATTGTCGAATTCCGGCGAGACAGACGAGCTTGCCGATCTGGTAGCCCATTGCAAACGGTTCAATATTCCGCTGATCGCCATCACTTCGCGCCCAGCAAGTGCGCTCAGTCGCGCCGCGTCGGCGTCACTGGTTCTGCCAGACAGTCCGGAGGCCTGCCCCATGGGACTGGCACCCACCACATCAACGACAATGACGCTTGGTCTCGGCGACGCAATCGCCGTGGCCCTGCTGGAACGCAAGGGGTTTTCCCCGGCCGATTTCCATGTTTTCCATCCGGGCGGTAAGCTGGGTCGACGGCTGATGAAGGTTTCCGACCTGATGCATGCCGGCGATGAAATGCCGAGCGTGACCGGCGACATGAAAATGTCCGATGTCATTCTGGAGATCACTACGAAACGCTTCGGCTGTGCGGCGATCGTAAATGCTGACGGTCGACTGGACGGGGTGATCACCGATGGCGACCTTCGTCGACATATGGATGAAAATATCCTGAACCGGGTTGCCCGTGATGTCATGACCGGGAAGGTAAAAACCATTGGCCGGGATGCGCTTGCCAGCGAAGCCGTTGCCCTGATGAACGCCAATTCGATCACCAGTCTGTTCGTTGTCGAGAACGATTGCCCGGTCGGAATCCTGCATGTCCATGACTGCCTTCGTGCCGGGGTGGCGTAAGGCAGGGGCATGGCAACTTACAGCGGACACCCGAACCCGTCGATGACGTCGCAGGCAGATGCATCCGCCGCGACTCAAGGCCGGATTCGCTCCTTGCAACCTTTTGTCCCCCGTCGTCTGACCCAGGGCTACAGTCGTTTTGTGGCGATGATGAAATTTCTGCTGCCAGCCACTGCTGTGGTGGTGATCCTGCTGGTCGTCCTGTGGCCGCATCTGGCAACAGATGATCTCAAGTTCAGATTGGGGTTCGCCGCCGTCAAGCTGGGAATTTCAGAAGAACCCAGCATGGTTAACCCGCGCTACGTCGGCGCTGATGAGGAAAACCAGCCGTATTCCGTGACGGCGGATCTGGCGCGAAAATTATCCGGGGGCCTGTCGATCAAGGGCGTCGATACGCTGGAGCTGGAGATGCCGAAGGCTGACCTGATGATGAAGGACGGCACATGGATCGTTTTGACAGCCGAGAACGGCGTATTTGTACGCGCCAGACAGACGCTGGACCTAAAGGGTGCCGTCAATCTGTATCATGATTCCGGTTATGAATTCCGCACCGATCTGGCAGAAATTGATCTTGCCTCCGGTGCTGCCAGCGGCAACGCGCCGATTGAGGGGCAGGGGCCGTTCGGACATTTGACGGCCGAAGGGTTCAGTCTGGTGGATCGGGGCAAAACCATATACTTCACCGGCAAGTCGAAACTTATCCTTTATCCAGGTGCGGGAAAGACCGTCAAATGAAGCGTATTCTCGGGATTTTGTTGCTGTTGGCTGTTTATGCAGCCGCCCTTGGTGGCGCCCGCGCGCAGAGCCTTAATTTTGGTGCCGGGGACACACCGATTGAAATCTTTGCCGACAACGGTATCGAATGGCAGCAGGAAAAACTGGTGTTTGTCGCCCGTGGCAACGCCCGTGCGCTGCGCGGCGGCGTTAACATCAACGCCGAAGAGCTTCGCGCCTATTACCGCGAAACCGACAAGGGAGAGACGGAAATCTGGCGCATGGACGCGGTTGGCAAAGTCGCTATCAAATCAGGAGAAGGCACAGCCTACGGTTCGCACGCGGTCTATGATGTTGATGCCGGAATTCTGACAATAACCGGGGAAAATCTGAAACTGGTATCGGGCAGCGACTGGCTGACGGCCAGAGACCAGCTTGAATACTGGGAAGCCAAACAAATGGCTGTGGCCCGTGGCAATGCCGTGGCCCGGCGCGAAAAGAAGACGTTGAATGCTGATGTGCTGGCGGCTTATTTCCGCAAAGACAAGAAGGGCGATACCAAAATTTACCGGGTTGATGCGTTCGATAACGTCAATATTGTCACCGCTCAGGATCGCGCCTCTTCCAATCGCGGTGTTTATAATGTCGAAAGCGGTATCGCCACCCTGACCGGATCGGTTAAGATCATCCGCGACAAGAATGTTTTGCGCGGATGCAGTGCGGAAGTGAACCTGAATACAGGAATTAGCCGCCTGCACAGTTGCGCTCAGGGGGGCACACGGGTTAAGGGTGTGATTCTGCCGACGAAGAAAAAGAAATAGATTGCAGATGATTGCAAAGGGAAATGAAGTATGAGCGACCAGTTTGGTCATGACAGGCAAGATAAAGGCGCGGCTCAGGAAGGCCCGCAGCTGGTCGCGGACAATCAGGGGCTGATTGTTAACAATATCGGCAAGCGCTTCAAAAAACGCCCGGTGGTTCGCGGCGTCAGCATGCACGTCAACCGTGGTGAAGTAGTCGGCCTTCTGGGGCCCAACGGGGCGGGTAAAACAACCTGTTTTTATATGATCACCGGCCTGATCCCGCCTGATCAGGGCAGTATTATTCTGGACGGCAACGATATTTCGGATCTGCCGATGTACAGGCGGGCGCGATTGGGAATCGGGTATCTTCCGCAGGAAGCCTCGATCTTCCGCGGATTGTCCGTCGAGAACAACATCCGTTCGGTTCTTGAGGTCGTCGAAAGTTCACGTGAGCGCCGCGAAGCCATTCTTGAAGCCCTGCTGGCTGAATTTTCCATCACCCATCTTCGTCGGGCACCAGCCCTGGCGCTGTCGGGTGGCGAGCGTCGACGTGTCGAAATTGCCCGGGCGCTGGCGTCAAACCCCCACTTCGTATTGCTTGATGAGCCGTTTGCCGGTATTGATCCGATCGCCGTCGGTGATATTCGTGATCTGGTAGCGCATCTGAAAGATCGTGGTATCGGTGTTCTGATTACCGACCACAACGTGCGCGAAACGCTCGACGTGATTGACCGGGCCTATATTATCCACGATGGAATGATGCTGATGGAAGGAGCGCCAAACGACATCGTCGGCAACGAGGATGTCCGGCGAGTCTATCTTGGTGACCGTTTCAGCCTTTAACGTGATACGACGGCAGCGGGCCGGACAATGGTTCTAGCCCCCCGCCTTGACCAGCGGCAATCGCAGTCGCTGGTGATGACCCCGCAGTTGCAGCAGGCCATCAAGTTGCTGCAACTTTCCAATCTGGAATTGACCGAATTTGTCGAGCAGGAGCTTGAAAAAAACCCCATGCTTGAACGCGACGAGGGAGACCGTCGCGATGAGGATAGTGATGTCGCAAGCGAAGATCGCGAAGCAGATGGATCCGCCAGTGACGGCGACGGGTCCGCCCTTGCGGATATCGATCTGGATACGCCGACTGCTGCCGAAATTCCGGTTTCGCGCGAGCTTGACGCAGAAGGCGATAACACTTTTACCAATGACAGCGGTAGCGACCTCGGGCGCGATGGTCCCGAAGGCGGTTCTTACGCCGATGCAGGACCGGGATCAGGCGGCGGGTTTGATGGATTTCCACCAGATATGGAAGACACCCTGTCAGAAACACCGTCGCTTCGTGAACACCTGATCGCCCAGCTCGGCGTTGAACTGGATGATCCCGTCGAGCGCATGATCGGGCGCTATCTGATCGATATGGTTGATGACGCCGGTTATGTCACGGAAGACCTGGATCTGGTGAGCGATGCACTTGGTTGTGACGTCAGCACCGTTGAGGCGGTCTTGCTGACCTTGCAGCAGTTTGATCCGCCCGGTATCTGTGCGCGCAATCTCCGTGAATGCCTGGCCCTGCAACTCAAGGATCTCAACCGCTACGATCCGTGTATGGAGGCGTTGCTGGAAAATCTCGAAATGCTGGCTGATCGTAATCTCAGCGGTCTGGCAACGGCCTGCGGTGTCGATGCGGAAGATCTTTCAGAGATGGTTATGGAGCTAAAGGCGCTTGACCCAAAACCGGCGACACGGTTCGATCAGGCGGTCAGCCAGCCG
>JAJFIJ010000295.1 GCA_021775105.1 Rhodospirillales bacterium
CGCCGCAGTTGGCTACAACTTCCGCCTCATCCTCAAATGGATCAGGCTTCTTTTGTCTCTGTTCTGGATAACGTTGGTCAACAAAAACCAAACACGGCCATCGTTAATCGCCGCCTAAACTGTATTCTTCACGGTCAACTAGATAACAAGAGTCTATTTTGTGCGTTCTCCAAAATTCCAACTCAATATCCATATTGAAAATTAGCATAATGAAGAGTGGCAGTCCGGTCGCTGCGGGGAAAACGAATTTCTGCCAATCTCCCCATCAACAGCGACTGATGATTTTTAAATGAATCTGACGCGCCTGTGACGATTGATCATAGGCATTTGTGTTCGAGTTTATATGAAAAAACAATTTTATAAAATCTGGTCGATGCTGGATTTGACGACCCGCTGGCAGGGCGTGGGAGTTGGTGCGCTTGTATTGCTGATGACAGCGCTGGAAGCTGTTGGCATTGGCCTTATATTTCCATTTATCAAGTTTGTAACCGAACCTGATCTTCTTAGGGAGGAAAAATGGATAGCCCCTGTCGTGGAATTGTTTCCAAATTTAGAAGCCAATTATTTTCTTGCTTTTTTGGCTTTAGCCTTAGCCTCTGTGTTTGTTGTCAAAAATTGTGTGACATTGGCTGTACAATATTATCAGGCGGTTTTTAATTCGAAAAATGAAGCGCTGCTTGCGGGACGTCTCTTTTTTTACTACATGAATGGAGATTACGCCCTTCATCTGAACAGAAACTCCTCGGAATTCATCCGGAATATTATGGGGGCAGCCAGTACCGTATTTACTGGCGTCGTATATAGCATCATAACGCTTGTCGCAGAGCTATGTATCGTTGCCGCCCTTGTGGTAATCCTTTTTATTGCATCACCGTTCCTTACTGCGATTGCAGCCGGCGCATTAATAATAATTGGAAGTTGTTTTTACTGGGTTACCCGAAATCGTTTCGCGGAGCTCGGAAAATCGTTACAGGAGCTGAATGCGCGTACTCTTCAGATATTACAACAAGGATTGCATAGCATAAAAGAAATGCGGGTTTTGGGGCGCCAAGCTGTTTTTATCGAAGAATTTTGTGAGTACAAACAGCAAATGGCCAGAGTTCAAGCGCTCTACTCTACATTGTCTTTCGCTCCACGCAGCTGGATAGAATCGACGATGGTTGGAGGAATGCTAATAATTGTTGCCATGTTATTACTTGAAGATGTTGAAGCAAGTGAAATCTTTTCGACGCTGGCCTTGTTCGGGGCCGCTGCGTTCAGAATGCTTCCTTCCGCAAACAGAATCGTTATTTCATTAACAACAATCAAAAATGGCATGCATGCCGTCAGTTTGGTTTATGGCGATCTACAGCAGTTTGGTGTGTCGGCAATGCGAAACTCAATTTTGACCGACCGCACCCAGTTGGAATTTTCCAACATTGCTTTTGAAAACGTAGGGTTTACGTACCCGCTTGCCGAAAGCTACTCCCTGAAAGACGTTAGCATCCAATTGGATAGCGGGCATTCTTTGGGTATCATCGGTCCGTCCGGAGCGGGGAAAACGACTCTTGTCGATATCTTTCTCGGATTGTTTCTTCCCACCGAAGGGACAGTCAAAATAGACGGCAGAACAATTGATGCTAATACAGAATACTTACGCAACAGCGTCGGGTATGTGCCTCAATCTATCTATATTCTCGATAGCACAATTAGGAAAAATATTGCCTTCGGGGTTCCTGAGGGAAAAATTGACAATGATCAGATCCTGAATGCAATCGAATTGGCACAGCTCACGAGTTTTCTAAAAACTCTACCCAACGGCCTCGATACCGGTCTTGGCGAGCACGGTATGAGGCTGTCTGGAGGGCAGCGCCAACGTATAGGTATTGCTCGAGCCTTGTATGCAAACCCTAAGGTCTTGGTCCTTGATGAGGCGACGGCAGCTTTGGATAGTGAAACAGAGCATGAAATCAATGAGTCCATCAAGCTCCTGAAAGGGAAAAAGACTTTAATTATTATTGCGCACCGATTAAGCACAGTTCGAGCGTGTGAACATCTGGTCATGCTGGAAGACGGCCAAGTCGCTGACCACGGCACCTTTGATGAACTACAGGACCGAAACGCCAGATTCCAGCGGATGATCAAACTTTCAGAATTATGAGCACTCTTGCATTGTCCATCCGGATTCGAAACAACCCATCTATTCTCTCAATGAAATAGTCCAGATGGTGAAATACGCAATTTCGAATATAGCGCTGTCGGCATTTACCCATGATGTGGAGCTGAACCAGCTTCGCGAAATGGGGTTTCGGGGTCTCGAGATCGCACCGAGCAGGGTGTGGCACGATACCTGGAAAGGGTTAAGCGCGGCGGAGGTAAGTGTTTATCGCACGACTGTAGAACGCGCAGGACTTCAGGCCGTGGGCCTGCATTCGCTGTTTTACGATCATCCTGACCTTGGTTTGTTCAAGAATGCAGAGGGGCGCCAGCATTCTTTGGATTTTCTTGTCCATTTGTCTGCAGTGTGCCGTGATCTTGGAGGGAAGACTCTTGTTTGGGGTGGTGGGCGTCGACGTGGCGCGACTCCGATTGAAGAAGCGACGCGTGAAGCCATCAATTTTATGAGTGATCTTTGTCGACGAGTGGAAGGCCATGGCACGTGTTTTTGCTTTGAGCCCCTGGGGCCAAATGACTCAGATTTTATCAACTCGGCATATGACGCTTTGAAGATTGTTAAGGAGATCGACCATGCTTCGTTACGTGTACAACTGGATGCCAAAGCGCTGGTTGAGAACGATGAGGTGGAACTTGAGACTTTTCAGAACGTAGAGAAGTATTTGGTGCATTTTCATGTTAATGAACCCGGCCTCAATGTCTTGGGATCTTCCGGCGAGATTGATCACGCGGCCCTTTCAAGCCACCTCAAGGCCATCAAATATAATGGATATCTCTCTCTTGAGCAGCGACAAGTTGATCCGAAGGCAACGATTGAAAATATCAGACAAAGTGCGGGTGAGTTAAAAAAATCATACGGATAAGGGCTGAGGCACAAAAAAGCCACATCCTTGCCCTTAAGGAAGTGGCGGCCAACTGAGTTCCGCGTGGTTTTTATTGAGTGGCATGATGACTCGTGTGCCGGTAAAAATGGCATCCAAAAAATTCAATTCGGAAAGTTTGGATGACCTGAAAGCGCGAGCGCCAATATCCCCAATACAATGACAATCTTAATCATTAGAGGTTTTTGACATAATATGAAATCTGCGTCTGAAAATGCACTGGAAATATCCAGCCGGAAAGAGCATTGGGATCAATTTTATCGCGACGACAACGCGCCAGCGTACCCGAGTCAGTTTGCGGTCTTCGTTTGCGATTATCTGGAACAGAGACAGAATATTGTAGAGTTTGGCTGTGGTTTGGGGCGAGATGCTTTGTTTTTCTCCTCCATGGGATTTCGAACCATCGGGTTTGACGCATCTCAGGAGGCTATTAAATCATGCACGAGAAAGAGTACTCAGCGTGGCTTCGACCACTCAACTTTCCGTCAACTCTCCATAAAAACAGAAATTGACGCCACAGAAGTTGATAATGTGGGAACCGAAATTCGTGACTTTATAGATGCCAGCGTACCTACCATGGTTTACGCGCGGTTTTTTGTACATGCGATTACGCCCGATGAAGAGAGTAGCTTTTTCCGGATTTTGAAATTCCTTCAATCCTTAAACGTGATGTGCGCATTTGAATTTCGCACACACAGAGACCAGCCTCAGGAAAAAATCACGTCTCCGCATTACCGGCGGTTTATTAATCCGGTTTCATTTCTTGAGCGGATTGGGCCCATTGGGTTCCACGTCGATTATCAGGTCGAAGGTTTTGGTTATGCAAAGTATCAATCAGAAGACGCACATGTCGCACGTGTAATGTTACGGTCTGGTTCTACGACGGAAGATTGAGAAAGTGTCAAATCCTCCCAATATAATTTTCCTGACTGTTGATGCGTTACGCGCCGACCGCACAACTTTATCCGGATATGACCGCCCAACGACCCCCTCACTTGAACGGATCGCAAAGAACGGATTGAATTGCAAAAAATGTTATTCACTTGGCCCGACAACCCAGACGGCAATGATTCAGTTGTTGACATCGTCACGACCATTTTCGTTTGGTGGCTATGACGATGGCGCAGTTGGCAGGCCGCCGACCGTTTTTAAAGTATTCAGCGATGCCGGATACCACACCTCCTCATTGACAACACTGCATTGGGTCAATGAATTTTTTGGATACAATGAGGGGGTTGATGAAGAGTGCCAGATGTATGGTATTATCACTTTGCCCGGAGTCGCTTTTGCATTGATGAAAGGGACATTAAAAGCGTACGAGATTGGTGTAATTGATGAAGAGGAGACGGTCAGGCATATTGAGCCTGTTTTAACGCGGTTGTTTTCAAGCGTGATTATCTATTGTGAGAAATTCAATATCGAATTTGATGATCTCAAACGGGAATTCCCCGATTCGATGCTTATGAACGCAAACTATGACTATCATCGTATTTTGGAGATAACGCGCCGTCACGAAGCAGAATTCAATACGGATAAATTTGCCTACATCGACCGCTATTTACTACCCGCTCCCGAAGGCGAAAGCTGGATGCGCCGGTGGCTGGCCGGTGAATGGTATTATGCCCGGAAAAAAAGCAAACTTCTTGAAGAAGCAATTTTTCGTACCGGAAACAAGCTGCTCTCGCTGTTTTGCCCGGACCATGCGCAAGCGCGCAAAAATCGTTTCAAGATCTATCCCGATGCGCGGTCAATTTCAAATAAGACAATTGATGTCATTAAAAGCGGCGCAACTGGCCAGCGACCATTTTTCGTCTGGACTCATTTTATGGATACGCACCTCCCATATGTTTCAGGCGCAGGCAGAAATTGGTACCGGGAGGTTCCGGAGTACTTGAGACGTCTCGGCTATGATTCGAAGATTCCGCCTGCCAGAGCTTTTTCTGCCGAGCCTACAAACGCTCAGGAAGCAGAAGATTTTTCTGCACTATATGATGCTGCAGTAGTATCGACGGATCATGAGATTGGCAGAATTCTTGATACTGTCACGGAACTGGGGCTTGAGGAAAATACGATTATTGCCATTTCTGGTGATCATGGCGAGGAGCTGGGAGAATTTGGTCATTTTGGTCATTTTTTCCGGCTGAACCGCGTCGCGTCGCATGTACCCTGTATCATTAGCGGCCCTGGCATCAAGGCCGGAGAAATGGATACGTTCTCGACGACCATGGATATAGCTCCGACTCTCGCAGATGCTGCCGGGATTCCAATTCCGCCAGACTGGGAAGGAAGAAGCTTGTTAGCTTCAGGAGATGATACTCAGGAGAATGTCATGCTGGAGACGTTTCATTCTGGAAATTGTCTTTTTGAACATCGCCCTCTTTATTTCGCCATCCGAAATCAGGAATATTATTTTATATGGCGCGAAACAATTGATCCTGCTGATCGGCACGCAAAAGACCCGCGAGAACTATATGATCTCAGCTCGGACCCGGACGAGAAAATAAACATTTATGATAAAAGCCATCCCGCCGTTGCCGGGTTTGAGAAAATGATTGCCAGGCGCATGGCGGAGATTCCGGAAATCAGCGAGGAGAGGCTTGGCGGTTTGTTTCCTCAATAACGGACTGAGTGTTGGCAAGGCTTTATGATGAACGCCTCCCTTCCGTATGCAAATTGGGTCGCAGCCAGAGGACCACAAAGGGTGAATTGCCTTAATTTGATGAGGTCATCTGGTGTGAATTTTATTTTCAAACAATCTGAGGATTGGGTTTTGAGGACGGCGAAAGACCTAAAATGACAGATACCTACCTTGTCACAGGAGGCGCCGGGTTTATCGGCTCGGCGCTGGTGCGTTATCTGGTCGGCGACGGGGCCACCGTCATTACGCTGGATGCCCTGTCCTATGCGGGCAATCTGGATAATCTGGCGATGGTTGCCGACAATCCGGCGCATACGTTTGTTCACGGATCGATCAACGATGATGCGCTTGTCCGTCAATTGCTGGATGAACATCAGCCTCAGTATGTCATCAATGTTGCCGCCGAAACCCATGTTGATCGTTCGATTGATGGTCCGGCGGCATTCATCGAAACCAACGTTGTCGGCACCGGAATTCTGCTTGAAGCCGCCTATCGATACTGGTTGTCGCTTGACGGTTCTGCGCGGGAAGATTTTCGATACGTTCAGGTTTCGACGGACGAGGTGTTTGGGTCAATCCGTGAAGGGCTGTTCCGCGAAAACGATCCCTATCGCCCGAACTCACCCTACGCCGCCTCGAAAGCGGGTGCCGATCATCTCGCCCACTCTTATTTTCGCACGTATGGACTGCCGGTCGTTGTGACCCACGGATCCAATACCTACGGCCCGCATCAATTTCCGGAAAAACTGATCCCGTTGATGATCCTGAATGCGCTCGACGGAAAACCGCTGCCGGTTTATGGCGATGGCAGCAATGTCCGCGACTGGCTTTATGTCGATGACCATGCGCATGGTATTGCCGCAGTTGCCCGACAAGGCCATCCGGGAGAGGCCTATAATATCGGCGGCGGTACGGAACGAACCAATCTGGAAGTCGTCAATTCCCTGTGCGATCTACTTGACGAGATATCGCCACGGTTGACGGCGGGGGCTTATGCAGATCAGATCGCCTATGTGACAGATCGTCCCGGACATGATTTCCGCTATGCCCTGGACATAACCAAGATATCCGGACAGGTTGGCTGGACTCCTGCCGCGATATTCACCGACGGTCTGGCGGACACGGTACACTGGTATCTGAGCAACAGCGACTGGTGCGACGCCATTTCCAAAACGCGTTACTCCCGCGAGCGGCTGGGTGCCGGGAACGGCAACACAGATGCGAAGGAAGCAAACGCATGACCAAGGGAATCGTTCTCGCCGGCGGCAGCGGTTCCCGGCTCTATCCGGCCACCCTTCCGGTCTGCAAGCAGCTGTTGCCTGTCTATGACAAGCCGATGATCTACTATAGTCTGTCGCTATTGATGCTGGCCGGAATCCGCGACATCCTGATTATCTCCACCCCCCAGGATTTACCCCGCTTTCAAAGCCTGTTTGGCGATGGCGGGAAATTGGGTGTGAACCTCTCCTACGCCCCCCAGCAGGCGCCGCGCGGAATTGCCGAGGCTTTTTTGATTGCCGCAGATTTCATCGGCACCGACCCGGTTGCCCTGGTGCTTGGCGACAATATCCTGTTTGGCAGCGGCCTTTCCAACAAGCTTGAATCCGTCGCCGGTCGCGGACAGGGGGCGACCGTATTTGCCTATGCCGTCCGTGATCCGGAACGCTACGGCGTTGTCGAAATGGATGAGAGCGGGCGGGCAATCTCAATCGTTGAAAAGCCGGAAAAACCCGCCTCCAACCTCGCCGTTACGGGATTGTATTTTTATGACAATACCGTGGTTGATGTTGCACGCTCGATCAATCCGTCCGAGCGGGGTGAGCTGGAAATCACCGACATCAACCGCACTTATCTGGAACGCGGTGAGCTTTATGTCGAGACGCTGGGCCGAGGCTACGCCTGGCTTGACGCGGGAACGGAGCAGTCGCTGCTCGATGCGGCCAACTTTGTTGCTGCCATCGAACGCCGGCAAGGCATGCGGGTTGGCTGTCTGGAAGAGATTGCCTGGCGCAAAAGCTGGATCACAACCGGGCAGGTGCGGGCCAACGCCGATGAAATGGGAAGCTCCGGCTACGGTGACTATTTACGATCGCTGGCTGATGAGGAAAACCCTGAATGAAGTTTGTACCAACTTCATTACCCGACGTTATTATTGTTGAACCACAGAAATTTGGCGATGACCGCGGCTTCTTCATGGAAACCTATCATCGCGACAAGTTTGCTGAGGCCGGAATCACGTCCCTTTTTGTGCAAGATAATTTCTCGCGCTCAATCTTGGGAACATTGAGGGGGCTGCATTTTCAGGAACCCCATGCGCAGGGAAAACTGATCCGGGTCTTGCGTGGGAGGGTCTTTGATGTCGCCGTCGATATTCGCAAAGGATCGCCTGATTTCGGCAAATGGGTCAGCGTCGAATTAAGCGAACAGAATGAACGCCAACTGTGGGTGCCGCCAGGGTTCGCGCATGGTTTCTGTGCCCTGACAGACATCGCTGATTTCTCTTATAAATGCACCGGCCTCTATGCGCCGATGGACGAACAGACCATTTGCTGGGACGATCCTGAAATCGGCATTGACTGGCCGGTAACGGACCCGATCATATCGGAAAAAGATGCAGGCGCGTTGATGCTGTGTGATCAGCAGGCCCTGCCCGCTTATAGCCAGAGCAATTAAGTGCGTATACTGATTTTCGGAAAGGACGGGCAGGTTGGGCGAGCGCTACAGGAATCGTTGTGCGGCGTTGCAGAGATTGCGGCCTTTGGCCATGATGATTTGGATGTCAGGGACATCAACGCAGTTCGCAATGCGATTGTGAGCACGCGCCCGGATATCGTCATAAACGCAACCGCCTATACCAACGTTGACGTTGCGGAGGGCCATCCGGAACTGGCGATGGAGGTAAATGCTTTTGGCCCGGGCCACATTGCAACGGAAGCCGAGCGCGCAGGAGCGGCAGTTATTCATTACTCGACCGATTATGTGTTTGATGGGGCACGGGAAACACCCTACCGGGAAAACACCATACCCAACCCGATAAATGTTTATGGAAAATCCAAGCTCGCAGGTGATGTTGCTGTGCAGGCATCGGGGGCCGCCCATATTATTTTGCGCACCAGTTGGGTGTTCTCGGCCCACGGCCATAATTTTGTGCGTACCATGCTCAGGCTGGGATCGGAACAGACCTCATTGTCTGTCGTAGATGACCAGTATGGACGGCCGACAAGTGCAGATTTAATAGCAAGCGTGACAAGAGATCTCATTCATCAGTCAGCAGGAAACCCCGTCGGGTTTTTTCGCCAGAACGGCGGTATTGTAAATGTTTCATGCAGAGGCAAAGCGAGCTGGTTTTCTCTCGCAAAAGAGGTTTTTAGGCTTGCGCACCAGATAGGCATTCCTCTGATGATCAAAGATTTACACCCCATCAGCTCCTCGGAATACGATTATATCGCCCCTCGACCAATACAGACCTGCCTCTCTCTTGATAGGCTGCAGCGGGATTTTCTGATCACTCCACCAGACTGGAGAGCAGCATTGAAAAAAGTCCTTACTCAGATTGAAAAGCGGCAATCAATGAAATTTGTTACGAGCACAAATCATGTCTAGTCGCGTTCTCATATTCATCGTTGCCTATAACCACGAAAAAACGATCCGGGATGTGTTGTCGAGAATCCCGGTATCGCTGGCGCAATATGATACAGAAGTCCTGATTATTGATGATTCTTCCAAGGATCGCACGTTTGAAGAATCTCTGGAGCACGGCAAAGATGACAAGTTCCCGTTCAAATTGACCACGTTATTCAATCCCATAAACCAGGGGTATGGCGGCAATCAAAAACTCGGATTTCATTATGCTATAGAGAACGGATTTGATTATGTCGCGCTTGTGCATGGTGACGGTCAGTACGCGCCTGAAAAGCTTCCGGAATTAATTGAGCCTCTGGTCAAGGGGGAGGCCGATGCGGTTTTCGGGTCTCGCATGATGAAGTCCCGGAGCGCGCTGAAGGGAGGGATGCCTTACTATAAATATGTTGGCAACAAAATTCTTACCGCGTATCAAAATGCGATGCTTGGTGCCGATCTTAGCGAGTTTCATTCCGGTTATCGCATCTACACCACCAAGGCGTTGAAGGACATACCGTTTTATTTGAATGCGGATGTATTTCATTTCGATACAGAAATCATCATTCAACTTCTTTATGCGGGAAAAACGATCAAAGAAATTCCTATTCCCACCTACTATGGTGATGAGATATGCAATGTGGATGGATTGCGTTACGCATTTGACGTCTTCAAGGCAACGTTGCTTGCGCGCCTGCAGCGGCACAGTCTGTTTTATGATCGTAAATTCGATCTTCAGCCAGATTCCATCGAACATTCTCCCTATGTTGCAAAATTGAATTTTACGAGTTCACACACTTTGGCAATTGACAGTGTCAAAGACGGCGCGCGGGTGCTGGATGTCGGGTGTGCCGGAGGGTATCTGGCTGACTCATTGAAGGCAAAAAAGTGTCATGTAACCGGCCTCGATCAATTTGCCGGTGCACACAGTTCGGAACTTGACGGTTTTGTCGAAGTTGATCTCGACGATAACTCCATGCCTGTGTCACTTGAAAAATTCGATACCGTCCTGATGCTTGATATAATTGAACACCTTAATAATCCTGAAAAATTTATCGAGGCATTTGCCGAAAAAGCACGCTTTAACCCTGATCTGGATATTGTTGTCACGACCGGCAATGTTGCGTTTGTGATTGTTCGGGTGATGTTGCTGCTTGGCAATTTCAATTACGGCAAGCGCGGTATTCTCGACCTTACCCACACACGCCTCTTTACTTTCGCCAGTCTGCGAAGCCTGTTCAGGCAGCAAGGGTTTTCCATCATTGAAGAGCGGGGTATTCCGGCACCATTCCCGCTGGCCGTCGGTGACAATATTCTGGGGCAGGGGTTGGTCAAGCTCAACAAGCTGGCGATCGCCTTGTCAAAAGGCCTGTTCTCATATCAGATCTATATGCGAATAAAGCCTCAACCTTCAGTCGACCATCTTTTGAACATGGCAGTTGCTGCGAGCGCCACGCGTAGCGATAAAATAACTGAACAAGCGGAAAAATAATTACATGCTGCCGTCAACACTGAATCGCTTTGTCTTATTGGTTATCGTTCTCCTGTCGGTCCTGATGACGATAAAGTATTACCCGGGCCTGGAAAATGAGCCAGCTTATGCCGGAAATACATTTCAAACCATACATGCTGATGCTTTTGTCGGGGACCCCTACCGGAGTCCCGAACAACCCCTGCTCAAGCGGCCTCTGCAGCTCTCGCTCTTCTATATTTTCCCCAAGCTGTTGGGAGAAATCTGGTTAGACGACCGGTTTCTTGTGTTTGTTTATATTGGCCTCGTCATCGCGGGGCTGGTCGGGATTGATCGATTGGCGGTGTTGTTTGGCTTGCGCGGTATTTACGAGCGTGGGTTTGTTTTGCTGTTTTTTGCCAAGGACCATCAGATCCTGTCAACAAAGGTCTTGCTTGCCCATCATCAGGATGTGAATCATTCGGCATTCTCTCTGCCTGTTATCGTATGGCTTTTTTATGTTACCGTCGCCCGGAAATCCATCTGGGTCGTATTGGCCGTCAGCCTTCTCCTGACGCTGGTTTCGATCCGGGCGGCATTTTTCCCGATTGTCAGTTGTCTTCTGGCCATCGCTTTTATTGGCACACGATTCGAGCGGAATTTTGTGATTGGCCTGTTTTGTCTTGGGTCGATTGCCCTTGCAGGCGTGCTTGTGCATCAATTCGGTGTGCCGGATATTCAGCGTCTGGAACTTTGGGATTTCATCAAGACACAGGAAGGCGATGACGCCAATCCGTTCGTCGCGGATTCTATTGGATACTGGTGGCCGCGCAACATCCTCTGGATTGCGATCATTGGCGGTGCAATCGCTGCGTGCCGCAACATGGAAATTCAGTATCAGCGGGCAAGCGTGCTGCTTTTCTCCGCGTTGGGCATTTGGCTGATTGGCGGCCTGTATATCACATTTTCACCGGACATTATTAAGGCCCCTCTTCTGATTGGATTTGCGCCAACGCGGGCAACCGCTTGGCCACAAAATCTTGCTTATGTGATCCTTCTTGCCAGAGCCTTACGGATGTTGGCCAATACCACGGAACTGAAACAGATCCTGCTTGTGGCTGGAGGTCTGGGGGTGCTGTTTGTTGCGGGACCTGGAAATCTTGATTTGTGGATTGGGCTTTTGGGCATATCGACAATATGCGTACTCGGCGCGTATGCCTTGTATGCCAGAACATCGCCAGCAACGCTGATAACGGGATCGTCCACTAAGGTAATGGCGTTGACTCTCGCCACCGTTATTGTGATTGCGTATAGCGTCGCCAGTCTGCAGATGGCGCCAGCATGGGCAACGCTGATACGCCATGGTGTTTACGGAAATACAACATCGGCTGAGTGGATTGGGGTGGCGGAGTATTTCAGATATGAAACACCTCAAGGAACAAGAATTCTTCCCTACCATTGTCAAGATAAACCTGAATGCCGAGAACTGATTGCGCGTCGCGGACTTGCGACCCGGTCGGGAAAAGCAATTATCGTTCCTGAAGTGTATGGTCATGATTTTATGGAACCCGCTTCGTGGCGACGATATTTCCAGCAACTGGCATTAATTGAAAATATCGCCCAAGAGTTCAAGAATGGTGAGCCGGACCGAGCCGCAATCCTTACCAAACAATTGCTGAGCTGTCCGGACTATGTGACTGTGCCAGCAAAAATCTGGAACACAGCGTCCTCCAAATCTACAATCTTGTCTGAACAGACACGAATACGTGGGCATGTGATTCTTAAGCAAGACTGCCCTGAATAAGACAAGTATGAGAGGCCCGATACATGTCCGCCTTCACCAGACCTGACTGGGTACCCCGCCTTGATCCCGGCAAACGCGTCCTGATCACCGGGGCCAGTGGGGGTCTCGGCACGGCCTTGACGCGGATGCTGCTGGACGGATCTGATTGCGTCATCGGCGCGCATGGCGCCAGCAAAGGGGTTGAGATCAAGGACTCCCGGGTTATTCCCATGATTCGATCATTGGAGAACGAGGCGGATTGCGATTCTGTTGTTGATGAGTTTAGCAAGCGTGCCGGGGGTATAGATGCATTGGTCGTATTGTCCGGGCGCATTCATTTCAGCGGACACTGGATGGACATGCCGGAGGCAGACTGGACGGCGGACATGGATGTCAATCTGAATCACCCGTTCTTTCTTGCCCGGGCGGCAATGAAGCACATGAAGGCGGCGGGCGGCGGGCGCATTGTTTTGAACGGAACCGAATCAGCCCTGCATGGTGGCAGCTCTGCCTCGTTCCCTTATGCCATTGCCAAGCACGGTACGGAGTGTCTGGTTCAGGGCCTTGCCCGCGAGGGTGCGCCGGATGACATTCTGGTCAACGGGGTGCGCCTCGGTTGCATCCGGAGCGGCTTTCATGAGCGCTGGCACGACAAGACCGAAGAGGAGATGGCTGAGCGGATCAGCCTTATCCCCCTCAAACGGGCCGGAGACCCGGAAGAGGTCGCCGCGTTGGTTATCTATCTGTTGTCCGGTTGGGCTGGCTTCATCACCGGGCAAATGATTCCGCTGACAGGCGGAGACTGGTTATAGGCGTGCGCGGGATCAGATCCACGTGCCTGTAATTCTCCGATGCTCCAATGATCCGGCGATGGCATCCGCTTATGCGCACTGGTTTTCCGTTACCGGAAGCAAAGCCGACCTGCCCCCGGCAACGCGCCTTCCCGAACTTGCCGCGCGGCTGGAGACGGCTTTTGACAGCGCTCGGGGTGACTGGTGGAACCTAGCCCGCGACATGGGGCGTGATCATCCGTCAGCGCGATGGTCACATACGGCAGCAGCGGGCAGTTATGGCTCGGATTTTGGATTGACGCTTGCCTGGACCCGGTTAACGGCCGATTGCGCGGAAGACACGTTGACGACGTTGGTTGTGTGTGATGATCCGTGGCTGTTTCGACAGCTGGAAAATATAACCGGTGTCGATGCCGGTCGCCGACCGGTCTTATGGTCACATCGATTGCGAAATATGGTGCGGGGCGTAGCGGCGCGATTTGCCGTAGCGGTTCGGGTTGCCCGGGCATGCATTGAATTGCGTAAAGACCGTGGCAAATCCGGTCAGCCGGGCCGCCCGGCGATGATTGTATATGGCCATCCGGGCAGCCAGGCGGATGGACACGATGCCTACTTCGGCGATCTGATGACGGACAATCCTGCTTTGTTAAGGATGCTGCATACGGATTGTGGCTTGAAAGACGCACGGCGGCTGGGTGTGGGGCAACGAACCGCGAGTCTGCATGCGTGGGGGAGCGCTTTTTACGCGCTGGTCAGGCTTCCGTTTGCGATCTGGCGGCCTTCCCCAGGGATGCGTAACGATCGTCATGGATGGCTGATCCGCCGGGCAGCGTCACGCGAAAACAGGGGCGGCGGACCAGCAATGAACTGCTGGCAAATGTACTGTCAAAAGCGGTGGCTGGCAGACCGGAGGCCTGCAACAGTAATCTGGCCCTGGGAAAATCATGCGTGGGAGCGGGCGTTGGTGCGCAACGCTAAGTCTTTGGGTGTGCGGACCGTTGGTTATCAGCATGCGGTTATCGGTCGGCACCAGTTCAATTTTTCGCCAGCTTCAAATCCCGACGGTCTGGACAGCATACCTGATACCGTGGCCTGCAATGGGCCGGGGTATCGGAGCCAACTTGAATCGCTGGGGATTCCGGAAGACCGGTTGAGCGTTGCCGGAACATTTCGTGTTGGGCGCATTGAAGGATCGCGGTTTGATTCGGATGGCCCAGTGTATGTTGCCCTCTCGGCAATCCCGTCAGTGGCGACACGGATGGTGGAAGCGATCCAGCCGTTGGCACGCACAGGCATGCGATTTATCGTCAAGGATCATCCGTTGTATCCGTTCGCATTTGACGAAACACCCGAGATTCAACGCGTACTTACGACCATACCGGAGACCCACGGGATGGCCGCCGTCATTTATTCGACAGGGACGCCAGGTCTGGAAGGCCTGTTTGCCGGTGTGCCGACGTTTCGTTTGATGCCAGAAGATACGGTCGCGCTGGATATTATGCCGGATGGTGTTTCGGCAATTCCGGTTACAGCGGACGATCTGGCAGAGGCCTTGCGCACGCATGTTACGCCTCCCGTGTTGCCGTGGCAGGATGTCATGGCCCCCGTTTCTTACGACGTCTGGCGTGAGCTTCTAAGTAATGATGTAGCGGAGTTGAGGCCCGATGCCCTGGACAGGGCTGCCGGAAAATAATCAGGGAAGAATTAATGCAACCAATCAAAGTCGTGCTTATTGGATGTGGTCGGATCGCCGGTCATCATTGCCGATCGATTGCCGCCATCGACGGAATCGAGCTGGCCGCCGTCTGCGATCTGGCAGAGGAGAAGGCCGTCGCCTATGCCGATGAGTATGGCGTGCGACACTTTGCAAATTATCACCAGATGTTCGCCGAAATTCCGGACATTGATGTTGCCGCCGTCATCACCCCGTCCGGCATGCATTTTGAACATGCGACGGATATCATGTCGCGGTACGGCAAACACATCATTATGGAAAAGCCGACCTTCATGCGCCCGGATCAGCTGGGTCAGGCTTACAAACTGGCGGATAGCAAGGGCGTCGAAATATTTCCGGTGTTCCAGAACCGCCACAACAAGGCGGTGCGCCGGGTCAAGCAGGCGATTGACGGTGGTGAGCTTGGTGATATCCGGGTTGTCGGCGTCCGTCTGCGCTGGTGTCGACCGCAACGTTATTATGATATGGCCCCCTGGCGCGGAACTTTTTCACATGACGGCGGCGCGCTGACAAACCAGACGATTCATCACATTGATCTGTTGCGTCATTTGGCGGGCAAGGTCGACAGGGTGTCCGCAACCATGCGGACACTGGGCGCTGATATTGAAGTTGAAGATACGACGGTTGCCACCTTTTCCTATGCCAGTGGCGCTGTCGGCAGTCTCGAGTCAACAACTGCAGCCAGACCGGATGATTTTGAGGCCTCGATTTCCATTGCCGGCTCGCTCGGTCTCGCCCAGATCGGCGGCATCGCCGTCAACGAGTTGCAGATTTTTACGCCCGACCCGGAGGCCTGTGCGGATAACAGCGAGGACTTCAGGGGAATCGAGGGACATGGTGCCGTTTACGGGTACGGTCATGCGACAATGTATCAGGATATTGCCGCGTTCTTCGGGAGCAGGACGCCCTACCCCGTTGACCGCACCGATTGCCTGATGACGCTGCAACTGCTGCATGCGTTCTACCGGTCGGATGAACAGGGCGGATGGGTTGATGTCAATGATGGCAAGCAGTCGACGCGATTGGGGCGCGCCGACGAAAAGATTTCAGACCTTTATCGGACACCGACCCAATGAACACGAACAACAAGTCTGCCGCCCCACTTAAAATCGGTTTTGCCGGGTACGGGGTTGTCGGCAAACGTCGGCGCGAAATTATTGACGCTCGTGATGACATGATGGCCGTCGCCGTATCCGACATCACGCTTGGGGGTGATGGCTCTTTCGACGACGGTATACACTACCATGCAGACTTTCGCCGACTTGCGGATGAAGAACTGGATGTGCTGTTTGTTTGTCTGCCCAACGATATTGCGCCGGAAGCGACAATCATGGGCCTTGAAAAAGGCCTGCATGTTTTTTGCGAAAAACCACCGGGTCGGGATTTGGCGGATATTGCCCGGGTGATTGACTGTGAAAAATCCTGTCCCGGTCAAAAACTGAAATACGGGTTTAATCATCGTTATCACGACTCGGTCCGCGAGGCTCTTGCTCTGGTGCGTTCGGGCGAGATGGGTCGAATGGTGAACCTCCGGGGCATATACGGAAAATCACAACTGATTTCGTTCGGTCAGACGACCTGGCGGACCCAGCGAGATCTTGCTGGCGGGGGCATCCTGCTTGATCAGGGCATTCATATGGTCGATCTGATGCGATTGTTTGCCGGTGATTTTGAAGACGTTCACAGCTTTGTGCGCAATGATTTCTGGAAGCACAATGTTGAAGACAACGCCTATGCCCTGATGCGTACTGCCGATGGTGTTATCGGCATGCTGCATTCGTCGGCAACACAATGGCGGCATCGGTTTAATCTCGATATTACCCTGGAAAAGGGGGCGCTGACCCTGAGCGGAATTCTTTCAGGCTCGAAAAGTTATGGCGCGGAAACCCTGACGGCAGCATGGGCTGAAGACGATACCGGCGATCCGCGTGAGCAAACGACCAGTTATAATCACGATACTTCATGGAGTGACGAAATTGCCGACTTCGTCGATGCGATCCGGAGTGATCGGGATATCACGGAAGGCTCTTCGGAAGATGCCTACAAGACCATGGAGCAGGTTTACCGTATTTATTGTGCTGACCCGGAATGGGCAGCCCGCTGGAATTTGAAAGACCGGTTGCCCGACCGGCCCGCGTAAAAGGAAATTCAGACATGACAAAAATAATCGGTGTTGTTCCGGCCCGCATGGCGGCCAGCCGGTTTCCGGGCAAACCGCTGCACCCCATCTGTGGTCGCCCACTGCTGGAACACTGTGTTGAACGCGCGAGATTATATGAGCGCTGGGACTATCTGATACTGGCCACCTGCGATGCCGAAATCAGGGATTTTGGTGAAGACAGGGGATATCAGGTGATGATGACCAGTGATCGCCACACACGCGCGCTGGACCGGGTGGCGGAAGCCGCCACTCTGGCGGTTTCGGAAATTGATGATCAGGATATTGTCGTTTGCGTGCAGGGTGATGAACCGTTGCTGGGTCCCGATGTGCTGGAGGCCGTGATTGATCCGCTGCTTCAGGAGCAGGAATTGCGCGGTGCTATTCTTGGTGTGCCAATCATCGATGAAGAAACCTTTCTGAATCCCGATATTGTCAAGCTGGTCCATGATATAAAGGGCAACGTTCTTTATACGTCCCGCGCTCCCATTCCTTATGCCAAAACATTTTCTGCGGATATCGGCGCAATTCGTATTGGCGGCATTTTCAGTTTTCGCTGGGAGTTTCTGAAGTGGTTCACAAATACGCCGGAATCTCCTTTGGAGATTACTGAATCCTGTGATTCCAACCGTTTCTATGACTACGGTCATCAACAGCGTCTGGCCGCCATCCCCTACCGGCCTTACGTGTCTGTCGACAGCCCGGAAGATGTCGGCCGCGTCGAAGCCGTCATGAAATCTGACCCTCTGTGGGGGAAATACTGAATTGAGTAACGGCGAGGCGATAGTCTTTGATCTGGATGGCACGTTGATCGACAGTGTGCCTGCGGTTACGGCGGCGATCAATCAGGTGCTGGACGAGGACGGTATCGCACCGCTCAGCACCGATCAGGTGAAGAGCTCTGTTGGCGAGGGTGCCAATGCGATGCTCAGAATGCTGTTGCAGATGCGGGAACTCGAAGCTACTGATGCCGCAGTTGAGCAGTTTCGCCGCCGCTACCTTGACGTCTATCTTGCCGACCCGGCAGACAATACGGTCGTCTATCCGGGCGTTGTCGCGGTTCTGGACCAGTTTTTGACCGATGGTGTGCTGATGGGAATTTGCACAAACAAACCCGGGGTTTCGACACGGGCCGTTCTTGATGCGCTTGGGTTCTCAAAATACTTTGGCGCGATTGTCAGCGCCGACGATACAGAATTCCGCAAACCCGACGGGCGGCATGTTTTACAGACCCTTCAACAGATGCAGGCAGATGTGAAAACCGCGATAATGGTTGGCGATAGCGAAACCGATGCGGCGGCCGGGATCGGGGCCGGATTGCCAACTGTTGTTGTCAGATATGGTTACTGTCATGCTCCGCATGACTCTCTGGAGGTGACGGCACTAATCGACCGGTTTGATGAATTGCCAGACGTCTGCGGCCAAATTTTCAGAAAGACCCGAACCCAATGACCAGGATTGCCGTTACATCGCGTTCATTTTCCCGGCATCCGGTTTTGCGTGAAGAACTTCAGGCAAAATATGCAGACGTAAAATTCAATGATGATGGTCTCAGCCTGTCGGGAGAGTCACTGGTTGAATTTTTGCAAGGTTGCGATCGCGCCATCACGGCGCTTGAGCGGATTGACGGCGCGACACTTGATGCCTTGCCGGACCTGAAAGTGGTGTCCAAGTACGGCGTCGGGCTCGACATGATTGACCTCAAGGCGATGGCGTCAAAAGGTGTGCAGCTTGGCTGGACAGGCGGTGTCAATAAAAGATCGGTTTCGGAACTTGTGATCGCCATGGCGATCTCGCTGTTGCGGCATATTCCACTGGCAAATGCAGAAGTTCGTGAGGGCACATGGCGCCAGCATATGGGGCGGGAACTGTCACATCAGACGGTTGGTATCGTTGGTTGTGGTCATGTTGGAAAAGACCTGGGGCGTTTGTTGCGGGCGTTTGGCTGCCAGGTTCTGGCGCATGATATTCTCGATTTCCGGGAATTCTACAAGGACACGGGCATCAAGGCCGTGGGATTGGAGGAATTGCTGCGATCTTCCGATATCGTTTCCCTTCATCTTCCGCTTGATGAGACCACCCGTGATATTCTTGACGCTGAACATTTGAGAATGATGCAAAAACGGGCGTTGCTGATCAATGCATCGCGAGGCGGACTGGTTGATGAAGACGTGCTCTATGAAATGTTGACGTCCGGCGATCTTGCCGGTGCAGGATTTGATGTGTTTTCTGTTGAGCCCCCTGAAAACCACGATCTGGTCGATTTACAGAATTTTATCACAACACCGCATATTGGCGGCAGCAGCGAGGAAGCCATCCTTGCCATGGGCCGTGCCGCCATTGCGGGACTGGAATCGTTTGGCGACCCCAGCGAGGTTGCTATGGGAATACGGCACGACACGGACAGCGCGAATGTTTAGGAGAGTTTTATGAAGGTTGTTATTCTGTGCGGTGGGCAGGGCACGCGAATTCGCGAGATTGCCGACGA
>JAJFIJ010000296.1 GCA_021775105.1 Rhodospirillales bacterium
GCGATGGCGATGCCCTGGATGATTTCCGGCGCGTCCATGCCCATCATGTGACAGCCGACAACGACATCGGATTTGCGGTCAACGATGATTTTCATCATTGATTTTTCATCCCGCCCCGAGAGCGTGAATTTCATCGGCTTGAAACTTGAGAGATAGATATCGATCTCTCCGCGTTCGCGGGCCTGTTCTTCGGTCAGGCCAACGGTGCCGATCGGCGGCTGGCTGAACACGGCAGACGGGATGTTTTCGTAAGCCATCGATACCGGCGTGTTATCATACAGCGTTTTGGCAAAGGCCATGCCCTCGGCCAGCGCCACCGGGGTCAGGTTCATGCGATCCGTGACGTCGCCGATGGCGTAGATGTTGTCGATGTTGGTTTTTGAGTATTCATCGACAACAATCGCGCCCTTGCGATCAAGCTCAACCCCGACCTCTTCCAGACCAATGCCCTTGGTATTCGGCGCACGACCGGTGGCGTACATGACGCAGTCCGTTTCCAGCGGTTCGGCGTTATCGAAACTCATAAGGTAGGTGCCGTCGGCCTGCTTCTCGATGCTGGTCACATTGATGCCGCTGTGGATGGTGATGCCCTTTTTGGTCATCTCTTCGCAGAGGCTGGTGCGCACGGAGTCATCGAACCCGCGCAGGATATTGTCGGCGCGGATGATTTCGTGAACTTCCGATCCGAGCGCGTTGAAGATGCCGGCGAACTCGACAGCGATAAACCCGCCGCCGACGATGATGATACGTTTTGGCAGTTCCGGCAGATCGAGCGCTTCATTGGATGTGATCACATGTTCGATGCCGGGCACCAGCGGCATGCTCGGCCAGCCGCCGGTGGCGACCAGAATGGTTTCAGCCGTCCAGGTTTTGCCGTTGACATCGACGGTGTGGTTGTCGATCAGTTTGCCGGTGCCATCGAGTTCGGTCACCCCGGCGCTTTTCAGGATGTTGTGATATACGCCTTCCAGACGGTCGAGTTCCCTGTCCTTGGCGGCGATCAGTTTCGGCCACTCGAATCCGTTATCGCCGGGGGTCCAGCCGTAACCGGCGGAATCTTCGAAGTCGTCGGCGAAGTGAGCACCGTAGATCAGCAGTTTTTTCGGCACGCAACCCCGCATCACACAGGTGCCGCCGGTGCGGAGATTCTCAACCACGGCAACCCGTGCGCCCATGCCCGAAGACATTCTGGATGCCCGAACCCCGCCGGACCCGGCCCCTATGGTGATCAGGTCATAATCATAACTGGCCATGTTAATTGTTCTCCGCTGAAATCATATCGCTCAAGAGATAGGCGGGCTCATCCTTAAAGGCCACCCCCAAGTCACTTAAAGGCTACCCCCAAGTCACTCAAGACACATACAAAACCCCGTGATCGGGTTTCCGACCGTTTGCTTTTCAGATGCCAACAATCTCGGTAAAGTGCGAAGCGCAAACCGGAGATTTTCGAAAATATGGCGATTACAAAAATAACCTACACGGTCACGCAAATGCTGTTCGAGGACCAGTTTCTGCCGCCTGCCGCCCGGATTCTTGAATTTGGCGAGGCCAACTGGTACGGCGATGTCAGCAACGAGGACCTGAGCGCAGACATCGGGAAATACGTCACTGATGATCGTGAGCAAAAAGACCTGCTGGCTTTGTTAACCAGGGCCAATGCCAGTGATGAACAGACGCGGATGTTCGATACCGCCAAGATTTTCTACCGGCTTTATTACGGCTGCAAGGCAGTTCAGGCGATTGACCTGAATGGTACCGAGGCCAGTACCCCGCACGACCTCAACGAAGAATTGATCCGTGATGACCTGTTTGATGTCACCATTAATAACGGCACGGCCGAGCATGTGTTCTTTGCCGGTCGGGTTTTCCAGTCCATGCACCGGTGCACCAAACCGGGCGGCCTGATGGTTCACCAGGGGCCGCTGATCAATGGCTGGGTCGATCACGGGTTTTATAACTTTCAGCCCACCCTGTTTTTTGATCTGGCGCGCCATAACAATTACGACACTTTGTTTTTTGTCGGTCAGAACGACCCGTTTGGACTGGTTCAGGTAAACGCGCCGGAAGACATTCCGGCCTTGACCAAAAGTCCTGATTTTCCCGCCAATCCGACGTTTTTTGTTGTTTTCCGAAAATCGGACAGGGAATCAGATTTTTCCATTCCGATGCAGGGGTATTATGCGGGCGCATTGTCGGATGCCGGACGGGAAGCCTGGCGTCAGGAACGATAATGATGGATGACGTCGAACTTTCCCCGGAACAACAAAACGTATGTTGGGCAAAGCGATCAATCAGAAAAGGTGATCAATGAATCGCAGGGAACGGCGACTTCAGGCGAAGCAGGACAAGAAGGCTGGTCGCCAGCGCGCTCCGCAGCCAGCGGGTCAGCAGTCTGGTCGGCAGACGCCCTTCGCTGAGGCAATTCAACTGGTAGGGGCGGACGAGTTGGCCCGTGCTGAGACGTTATGCAAGCAGGTTCGGCACCTCTATCCGAACGATCCCGACGGTCTGCTGGTGATGGCGATGATCGCCAGCAAAAAGGGGCAAGCCGATGACGCCGTGAAACTGACCGGTGAAGCGGTCGCGCTGGCACCAAAGTATGCGGATGCTCATTTCAATCATGGTAGTGCGCTGGCCGACACCGGAAAGCTGGCCGAGGCAGTCAAAGCCTATGGGGTTGCCGGAAATCTTGATCCTGGTTTTGCCGATGCCCATCTGCGACGGGGTAAAGTGCTGGTGCAGATGGGGGATGACCCGACGGCTCAGGCGGCGTTTGAGAGCGCGATCCGGGCGCAGGGTAATCTGGCCGACGCCTGGTTTGAGCTTGGCAATGTTCTCGGGCGGCTGGACCGGGTTGATGAGGCGGCAGAGGCGCTCCGGCAAAGCATTCTCGCCAATCCCGACTTCGCGCCAGCCTATTATAATCTTGGCTGCATGCTGGAACGCAAAGGCTATACCGATCATCCGCGCGATGTGTTCGAGGAAGCGGTCCGGCTGAACCCACGGTTCGTTGACGCGCATCATGCGCTGGCCGGAACCTGGCTGCGGTCGAATGACTATGACAAGGCGATTGCCGGATACCGGAAGGCAATCGGGATTGACCCGGAATTTGCCCGTTCGCACGCTGGCCTTGCTGGCGCTCTGCGTGAAATGGGGTATATTGACGAGGCCCGCGCCAGTTTCGCGGATGCTTTGGCGCTTGAGCCCGACAATGCCGGATGGCGGGTTCGCGCCGCCTTGGCCCTGCCGGTGATTCCGCAATCGGTGGAAGAAATTAACACCGCCCGCCAGCAGTATAGCGAAAATGTGCAGGCGCTCTGCGATGACGCGATTAAACTGACCGATCCTTATGTCGAGGTCGGGACGACCAATTTTTTCCTCTCCTATCATGAGCTTGATGACCGCCCCTTGCAGGAAGCGGTCGCCGCCATGTATCTCGATGCCTGCCCGTCGCTTGGCTGGGTGGCGCCACATTGTCAGCAGCCACCGAAACCGAAAACCAGATTGCGGCTGGGAATCTGTTCAACCTACATGCGTGGGCATACACTCGGAAAACTGACGCTGGGGACCATTAAAACCCTGTCACGTGAACGGTTCGAGGTCGTGCTGCTGCGCTTTCCGGGCTGCGAAGATGACATGGCGAAAGCCATTGATGATACCGCTGACACGGTTGTCGCGGTGCCGTCCGACCTTGCGCGCGCGCGTCAGATTATTGCCGATGAGACGCTTGATATCCTGTTTTACCCGGATATCGGCATGGAACCGTTGACCTATTTCCTCGCCTTTTCCCGTCTGGCACCGGTGCAATACACAAGCTGGGGTCATCCCGATACCACCGGTATCCCCAATCTGGACTATTTTCTGTCCAGTCAGGGGCTGGAACCCGATGGCGCGGAAACGTGCTACAGCGAAAAGTTGGTCAAGCTCAGGGATCTGACAACGTATTATTACCCGCCAGAGCCGCTGACCTCTACTTTCGTGCGAGCTGATTACGGGTTGCCGGAGAAAGGTCACCTTTATGTCTGCCCGCAGACCCTGTTCAAGTTTCATCCTGATTTTGATCAGGTATTGGCGAATTTGTTGAGGAGGGACCCGAATGGCACTCTGGTATTGATTGATGACGTGTTCGGTGGTTATTGGCGAAAACTTCTGCTCAAGCGGGTTACGGCGACGTTTCCTGACGTCGCCGGGCGGGTTGTCTTTGTTGAAAAAATGCCGCTCGACAAGTTCTTCGGGCTGGTCACGCTGGCTGATGCGGTTCTTGATGTGCCGACATTTTCCGGCGGCAACTCATCTATCGAGGCCTTTTCCTGTGGCGCACCGATCGTCACCTGGCCCGGCGGCTATCTGCGCGGGCGCATAACGCTATGCTGTTACAGGCAAATGGGCATCGATGATCTGGTCGTCGACAACGGGGATGATTTTGTCGCCAAAGCCCTGCGACTGGCCGATGATCGGGACTTCAGGGATAGAATGCGGGCAAAAATACTTGCAAATGTTCCGAAGCTCTATGAAAACACCGCGATGGTACGCGAACTTGAAGATTTTCTGCATGCCGCTCATCAGGCCATGTGCGATGGGCAGGGGAGACGACAGTGGCCATGAAAACGGTAACTTTCGTTGGCGGGTTTTTACGCGCCGGCACCAGTCTGCTGCAATCCATATTGTGTCAGGGGCGCGAT